>NZ_JBITTM010000010.1:0-210206 GCF_044541955.1 Kitasatospora sp. NPDC085464 | reverse complement strand
TGGTCACGGTGTAGGAACCCCGATCTTCTCAAACCGAAAGCGCACCTGTCGTCGTATCAGCCGCCATCCTCCCCCACTACCTGCGGATTCAGGTCTGAGACGAGTTCGTCAGAGTACCGTCAAAGGAACATTCCGGGCCGTGCGGGGCTGGTTCGATCACGGGCATGGACTTCACTTGGTTGGCCGGCCGGCTCGACGGCAGGCCGAGGGTGGTCGTGTCGACGACCAGCACCGGCATCGGGCTCCGACGTGAACTGTGGGTCGCATACCTGTACGGATACCGGCCGGTGGAACACCGGGTGGTGGCGGGGGCCGGGTCCTGGACCGTGCTGGTCCTGGACCCGGACCCGGCCGCCCGGCACCGGGCCGCATGGATGCGCCACCCCGACCTGCGGCCGGAGGCCCCCGCCCCGGTCGACTGGACGGACGACCGGAGCGCGCACTGCTGGACGCCGCCGGGTTGGCCCCCGGAGGCTGGCCCGGTCCCGCCGGCCGACGACCTGCTTCCCCTGCTCCCACCCGTCGGCCTAGGGACCAGGCGCCGCATCCTCTGGCTCACGTGCGGTGTCGTCGCCGCCTGGACGACCAACGTCGTGAGGTGGGCCTGGTCCGGCAGCCCTGGGGTGACCGGGCTGGTGCTGTCGGGTTTCCTGGGCGTCCTGGCGCTGTTGGGCTGCGCAGTCGCGGCCCGGCGCGTCCGCTGCCGGCCGTGGAAGGCGGAGGCGGACACGTGGCGACCGGGAACGTGACGGAGCGCTCAGGCGAGGGGCAGGAATCGTGTACTTGAGCGATCCGAGGTCCAGGGCCGGGCGGTGGTGCGCCGCGCCGGTCCTGGCGTTCGCGAGCCTCGCCGTGATGCTGGCTGGTGCAGCCCTGACCGCCGTCTGCGTGCTCACCATCGCGTACCCGCTTCGACTCGCGGGTCAGCCGGGCCTGTTGACCGTCACAGGCTGCCTCACCGAGGGCGCCGGCAAAGGAGCGCACACCACTTGCTACGGCCGGTTCACCTCCGACTCGGGCGCCATCGTGGCGCGCCCGGTCCCCTATGCCGGCAGTCTCCGGGTCGGCGCCCGGTTGCCCGTGCAGTACGTCGAGTCCGCGGACGACTGTTACCGGGTCGGCGCCGCCTACACCGGTGTCCGGGTGCTCGGCGTCTCGGTCGGGCTGTTCGCCGTGGTCGCCGGTCCCGTCGGCATCGCGCAGGCCGTCGCGCTGGTCGCACCCCGGTGGGCTGCGCGCCTACGCGAGGGCCGTCCTTGTCGAACGCTCTGGCGGGTGACCGTCGGCCTGTTCAAGGGCCTCGCCCTGCTCGCGGTGGTCTCCGGCTCGGTGAGCGTGATGGTGCATCTGATGGCTGATTGACCACCGACCACCGATGGCAGGGCGGCGTCGTTCAGGCGAATTGTCAGCTTTTATGCTGCTTCAGGAAGCAGATGAGACTGTGAAGTTCGCTGATCGGGCCGGAACGGAGGCAGGCCCGGCCTCCGGGTGGTCATGAGGTGCCGAATCCCTGATCACCACGACGGAAGACCGTGCCTGCCTGAAGCAGCTGCCCTGGCGGGACGTTCCGCTGCGGCACGACCCGCGCCGTCTGATTGCGGTCAGCCCGGGGCGAGGGAAGCCTCCGGAGGGGGGCTCCCAGTCTCCGTCACCGGGTGACGCATCAAGATCGAGCCGGTGGGCGTATGGGGTTCGTCAAGGCGATCCGGTCGGCGGAGAAGTGGATCTAGCATCCGAATCTCGCACATTCCAGTGAGGAATTTGGTGTTCACTATGCGCGCTTTCTCGCGACTGAAACAAACCCTGCACCAACGCGCCACCGCGGCGGTTCTGCTGATGGCCCTCGCGATCGCAGGCGTAGGCGGCCTGTCCGCACCGCAACGGGCTGCTGCGGCCGGCGCCAACAATTGTGCGGGGCAGGACACCCCAGGGGGCGGCAACTGCATCAGCGCCCTGATCAATTCCATCTTCGGCGAGATCAACGTCTTCGTCTCGGCGGCCCGGGGGGCCAAGAGCGACAACGCGAAGTTCACCCAGGACGCCGTCACCCAGTTCCAGGCCACGGCGCCCGGTTACAACATCCTGGTGTTCAAGTACGACGGCACCGACGCCTACGACACCAAATGGTTCACCAACCCCTACACGGCGAACATGCACGGCGTGCTGCTCGACACGACCTTCAAACTGCAGCACCACGACTCGGAGGGTGGCCCGTTCGGCTACGACGACTTCCGGCTCTGGGTCTTCAAGGGTGAGTCGACGTTCACCAACAAAGGGGATGGTGGCTACTCGAACTGGGCTTTCGTGGGGAGCGACAGCGAGACGGACTCGGTCCGTCACCCTCCGTGCGGGAAGATCGCCTGCAGCCACACCGACCGCACCCTCCACTTTCCCGCCCGGTCCACCCCGCAGCAGACCAGCAGCCTGAGCCCGGACGCCAGTCCCGGTCACCATGCCTGTCTGGACGTCGACCAGAACGGCACCGCCAACGGCACCCCGATCCAGCTGTGGGACTGCCACGGCGGCAGCAACCAGTCCTGGACGTACAACGGCTTCCAGCTCCGCGCCAACGGCAAGTGCCTCGACCTGCCCGGTGACAACACGACGCAGGGGACCAGGCTCCAGCTCTGGGACTGCGTGGAGGTCGCCAGTCAGCGCTGGTACCTGACGCCGGACGGCACCTTCCGGCACATGGAGGACCCCACCGACCGCAGCAAGGATGTCTGCATCGACGTCCCCAACGGCGTGGTCGCCAACGGTACCCGGCTCCAGGTCTGGGGCTGCGGATCGGCGGCCAACGGCAGCCTCGCACACCAGAGCTGGCACTGGGGCGGCGTGATCGCGGGTGGCGGCGGGGGAACGGGTGACGGCGGCAAGGTCATCGACGGCACGCCGTACCTGCGCCTGTCGGACGGTCTGGGGGCCGTCGTCACCGGCTCCAACGCCGGAGCGCCGGTCGTCGCCGGGATCCGGGGCGGCAGCGACTCGAAGTGGAAGTTCACCTCCCTGGGCGGCGGCCGCTACAAGATCACCAACGTCTCCTCCGGCCTGGCTCTCACCGAGAACACCGACAGCTATCTCGCCGAGACCCAGCCCTGGAGCGGTGCCGACGAGCAGAAGTGGGAGCTCGCCAGCGCGGGGAACGGCACCTACCAGCTCCGGATCAGCTCCAACGACTGCCTGACCTACGACGAGGACTTCAAGACCCTGGGCGTATGGACCTGCAAGACCGGCTGGACCCAGCAGTGGGCGCTCAGCTGACGACCCGGTGACACGAACGGGCGAAGGCCTGCGCTATCTGCTCCTCTGCCGCCCAGCGCCAGGGCAGCCGCAGGCGAGGAGACGCGCCCCGTCCCTTGGCCTGACGCCCGCTCCGGCTGAGTTCTCGACGTCCTGGTGAGTCGGGCAGGCACGGTCTTCCGTCGTGGTGATCAGGGATTCGACACCTCGTGACCACCCGGAGGCCGTGCCTGCCTCCGTTCCAACCCGATCGCCGAACTTCACAGCCGCATCCGCTGCCTGAACCGGCATCAAAACGGATACTTCGCCTGAATGACGCGGCCCTGCCACCGGTGCACTCGGCAAGCCTCGACGGGCTGCATCTTGGTGCATCGGCCGTCTGCAACATGCTGCATTCCAACCCTCCTCCCGGTGACCGTCGGAGGTGGCATATTTCAAGCCGTTGAGAAACACCGCAGTAACTCGGGGGAAATGATGAACAGCGCGGTTCTCTGCGCGCGGCGCGGCAGGAGGAATCCTGCTCGGACGACCGGGGCCATGCTCCTCGGCACTGTCGCCGCCATGACGATTCTGGCCACGGGCGGTGCCGGTGCCACCCAGGCCGGAGCCGGTACGAGTGCCTTTTCGGCCGGTCGCGCGACCGCTCCGCGACCGGGAGCTCCGGCTGCCGCCGACGTGCTCCGGTCGAACGGATCGCGCCCCAGGACGCACGCCTGGGACTGACGGACGACGTCGCGCGGAAGCGCGTTTCCCGTCCGGTTGACAACGACATGCGTGGGAATTCGGCTGCCGTGTGCCGGAATTGGTTTCCGGGCCGTGCCGAAAAGGTGTGTCCGGGTGTCCGGACACGTGAATTCCAGACTTCTTCCGAAGGGTTCACTCCATGGTGAACGTGAGCCGCACGGAGCGGTTCGATGGGGGCGACGCGGCCCCCGAGCCCCTGCCCGAGGGGCTTCGCCGGCTCGACGCCCTGGTGTCACACGGCGGCGGGCTGGTCGGGCGGGTCGCCCGGATCTCGCAGGAGTCCTCGGGTCTGAGCGTCTACAACTCCACGATGGGGGAGCTGGAGCACGTCCAGCCCAACATCCGCTCGACCAGCAGTCGCGCCTCGGGCGTCGAGCTCGGGGGCGGGGGAGGCGGCACCGATCCGCACCTGGCACGCGCCATCTCCATCGCCGAAGCGCTCGAACGCTACTCCAGCTGCGTCCTGCCCAAGGACCTGGTGTGGGCCACCGCCGACGACCTGGGTGAGCGGGCCGCCGATCTGCGCACGTTCCCTCAGGCGAGCGAGGCCGAACTGGCCCACCCCGCCTGCCCGGTGACCGCACCGGAGCGGGACGAACCGATCCGCTGGACCACGGCCTGGTCGCTGACCGAGGGTCGGCCGGTGCTGGTGCCGGCCGTGGCCGTGTGGCTGCACATCCCGGCCCTCACGCCGACCGAGCGCTTCATCCTGCCCATCTCCACGGGCTGCGCCACGCACACGGACCTGGACCGCGCGCTGCTCAACGGCATCTGCGAGGTCATCGAACGCGACGCGATCGCGCTCACCTGGCTGCAGAAGCTGCCACTGCCCCGGATCGAGTTCGACACCGTGTCGGACGAACTGGCCCGCTCGCTGCGCGAGGTGGAGCGCAAGGGGATCCGGACCACCTTCTACGACGCGACCTCCGAGCTCGGGATCCCGACGCTCTACAGTCTCGACGACGACCCGCGCAGCCGCCGAGTACGCCATGTGGTGATGTGCGCGACGGACTTCGACCCGGACCGGGCCGCTGCCAAGATGCTCCGGGAGACGGCCTCGTCCCGCATCGCCCTCGGCACTGCGGAGCCGGCACCCGCGAGCATCGACGACTTCCACAGCGTCTTCCACGGCGCGACCTACATGGGCGCGGCCGAACGCACCGCCGCGTACGACTTCCTGCGCGCACCGGACAACGGGGTACAGCCGTTCTCGGCCCTGCCCCGGCCGTCCACCGGGGACGCCCGAGCGGACCTACGACTGGTCCTGGAACGGCTGAAGCGGCACGGCATGGACGTGTACGCGGTCGAGATGACCACCACGGAAGCCCGCGAGGTGGGTTTCCGGGTGATCAAGGTGATCATCCCGCAGCTGATGCCGCTCTCCTTCTCGTACCGCGCGCGGTACCTCGCGCACCCGCGGCTCTACGACGGCCCGCGCGCGATGGGGTACCCGGCGTACCGGGAGGCGGACGTCAACCCCTGGCCCCAGCCCTTCGCGTAAGGGCGGCAGAGCGCTTTGGAGCGGTAGGAGCAACGCTATGTTCGATCTGCACGTGCTGGCGGTCGGCGGCTTCGGCCGCGCGGTCGCGGACCGGCTGGTGAGCCGTCGGCAGGCCGTGGTCTCCCCGGAGACCGACCTCTTCCAGCCGGCCCGGTGGCCCCGGACCAGGCTGCGAGTGGTCGCCGCGTGGCGGGAGACGCCCACCCTGTTCGACCTGGTGGACCGCGTGGCCTTCGCCACCGGAACGCCCTGGCTACCGGTGACGATGGGCGTGAGCGCCCTGCGTGTCGGCCCGACCGTCCTCGGCGGCCGCGGCCCCTGCTACCGGTGCTTCCTGGCCCGCCAGTACCAGCACCAGCAACTGCGCGAACTGGACCGCCGGCTGCTGCGCGCCTACGACGCGGACCCGGCGCTGGGACCGGACGGCTTTCTCGAATCCCACGCCGTCCTCGCCGAAACGGTGACCGGCCTCGCCGCCGACGCCGTGCTCGGCGGTGACGGGGACTCCGAACGCGGCCGGGTCCGCAGCTTCGACCTGCTGTCCGCCACGCTGTCCACCCTCTCGGTGGTGCCCGTGCACGGCTGCGACCGGTGCCACCGACCGGAGCCGGACGCCACCTGGCGCAGGCTCGCCGACGACCTGTGGGACCTAGCCCCGACCATCCGGACCTCGACCTCGACCTCGACCGAACCGGTCCTCACCACCAGGAGGGGGTGAACCCATGCCGACCACCACTCAGTTGTCCGCCGTGGAGCTGGCGCACGCCACTGCCGGCGACCCGCAGTTCCGGCTGCCCGCACACCCGTCGGTGGTGCCGGGCGTAGTCCTGCACTGGTCGGAGGACGGCCTGATCGTCGAGGGCACTGGCAACCGGCGCACCCTCAGCGGTCGCTCCGCCCGGCAGATCCTCCCGGACCTGCTGCCGCTGCTCGACGGCACCCGCGACCTCGACCAGCTTGCCGCGGCGCTCGGCCGGGCGGCTCCGCAGGTGCGCGCCGTCCTGCTGCTCCTCTACTCCTGCGGCCTGCTCCAGGAGGGCGTGCCCCGCCGCACGGACCCGCAGTCCGTCCTGCTGGCCCGACTGCTCGACAGCACCCGGGTGAACGCGAACGCCGACGAGGCCCAGGATCGCCTGGCCGTGGCGCCGGTCGCGCTCTGGGCGGGCGGTGCGTTCGGTGACCTGCTGGCCGAGCGGCTGCACGCGATGGGCGCGCCCACCGTCCGCCTCGACGCCACGGCTTCCCTGACCGGAGCGAACCCCGCGCTCGCCGTGCTCCACGTCGATGCCGTCAACCAGGCCGACGCCCGCGAGGTGTACCGCGCGCTGCGTGCCAGCGAGGTGCCCGTGCTGCTCACGGGCCCGGACGGGGACGGGTTCTCCATCGGCCCGTACAGCGCGAATGACCACGGTGCGTGCCCGGACTGTGTGCTTGCCCAAGTTCCGACCGTAACCGGAGAGTTGGGTGTCATCGACGCTCGGGCCGCGGCGGCGATGACCGCCCTTGAGGTGCTGGGCCTGGTAGCCAGGGTCGGCAAGCCGGCCTCCCTGCACGGCCGCACCCGGGTCGACCTCCGGGCCGGAGCGTCCGAGACCCGCATGATCGCGCCGCGCCCCGGCTGCGACCTGTGCGGCGACCCCTCGGTCGCCCTGCAGGACCCGCCGCCCGCCTACGCCTACGAGCACTCGGTGGCGTTCCCGCCGAGGCGGCTGGTGAACCCGAGGGACCACCAGGTCCACTTCGAGCCCTCCAACCTCGCGCTCCAGTACGACGCCAAGGAGTACCCGGACGCCGAGACGACCGACCTCGGCGACCCGGACCTCGCCCTGCTGGACGCCGGTGCGCAGCCGCTCACCGTCGAACTGCTGGGCACGCTGCTCGCCGCGGCCTTCGGCCTCAAGCAGCAGCCGCAGGACCGTCGGCAGAAGCTGCTGCGCTTCGCGCCGACGGGCGGCAACCTCGGCTCCCCGACGGCTTACCTCCTGGTGCGGGATGTCCCGGGTCTGGTGCCCGGCGGGTACGCGTACCAGGCGATCGGTCACCGCCTGGCCCGGGTGGCGGAACTGCCGCCCGAGTACGCGGACATGGCCGAGCCCGTGCTGCTGGTCGTCACCGGGGCGCTGGTGCGCGTCGCCCGCAAGTACCGGACCTTCGCCTACCGGGTGATCCACCTGGACACCGGCGTGGCGCTGAGCCACCTGCTCCTGGCGAGCCGACGCCTGGGCCTGCCGATGGCCAACGAAGCGGCTTGGGACGATGCCGCGTTGACGACGGCGCTGGGCGTGGAACGCGAATTCGAGTGTGTGACGGCAGTGGTCCGGCTCGGCCTCGCTGCCGGGTCCCACCCCGGGGAGGGAACGCGATGAGCGACCTGCTGGATCTGATGGCCGAACTCCGCCAGGACACCGAGCGCCAGTCCCTGGCACAGCTCCGAACCGTGCCGGAAGCCGACGTGCCGTGGCAGTGGCACGACGAGACCGTCCTCGACGCCCTCGCCGAGGACGGTCTGAGCCCGGCCCTGCGACGCCGCCGCGCCAACCGCTTCTTCGCGGACCGGCCGGTGGACGCCGGCCTGCTCCGGCGGGTGATCGATGCTGGTCACGGCGCCGACGCCGCGCTCTGGCCCGGCGAGTGGGCCGCGCGGCCGCTGGAATTCCTGGTGGCGGCGCGAACGGTGACCGGGCTGCGGCCCGCCGTCCACCGGTACGGCCCCGACGGGTTCGAGCCGATCGCGGACATCGTCGGCGTCGAGCAGCTCAGCGCCCTGGTGCTGCAGCCCGAGTTCGCGCTCGCCCCGGCGATCCTGCTGGCCACCGGCTCGCTGGAGGACGCCCTCGAATCGGCCGGGTCCCACGGTCACCGGCGCCTTCTGGAGCGCAGCGGCGCGGCCTGCGAGGCCGCCTGGCTCACCGCGGTCGACGCCGGCCTGTCCGGGAGCATCTTCGCCGGCTTCCTGCCGTCCGCGCTGAAGCGACTGGTGGGCATCGATGGATTTCGGCGGACGCAGTTGCTGGCCCTGGCCGTCGGCCACGGCTTCGACGCGTCCGGCGAGTACGGCGGGGGATCGGCCAACGGCTGACCACCCGCACCGCTCCGACCCGAGGAAAGGAGGTGACAACCCATGGACCAGCTCAACGACCTTGACCTCGTCATGGCCGAGGACGGCGCGTCCGGCCTGTTCCTGGAGGAGCTCCAGGACTCCGCCGCCGCGTACTCGACCATCGCGTCGGCCAGCACCGTCGGCACCGCCACCGGCTGCGCCAGTAGCTTCGGCTCCGCCAGCTCGTTCGGGTGACCGCGAGCGAGGGCCACGTCCGAGCCTTCGCGGAGAGGAGGTGACACACATGCAGAACACCGAGCTCGAACTCGAGCTGTTCGCGGCCGACGACGCGTCGGTCGAGATCCTCGCCGACAGCGCCGCCGCCTGGGGCACCCTCGGCACCCTCTCGTCCGCCGGCACCGTGACCGGCTGCCTCGGCTCCGCGGCGACGGCCTCCACCACCAGCCCCTGGTGACAGGGTCCCTGGTATCCCTTCGAACTGCGAAAGGAGGTGACACACCATGCAGAACACCGACTTCGAGGTCGACCTGTTCGCGGCCGCCGAGGCCTCCGTCGAGGACCTTCCGGAGAGCGGCGCCGCGGGCTGGAGCAGCGCCGGGACCGTTTCCTCGGCCGGCTCCGTGACCGGCACCTTCAGCTCCGCCGCCACCGTCTCCTCGTACAACAGCTGACGCTCGGTGGCGTCTTGTCCCCGACGGCTCGACACCTGCGAAAGGAGGTGACGACCATGCAGCACCTCAACGAGGACGACCTGCAGCTCTTCCTGACCGACGAGCTGCTGGTCGAGGACCTGCCGGAGACGGCGGCCCTCGGTTCCTTCGGCAGCGTGGGCAGCTTCGGCAGCACGGTCGGCAGCTGCGCCTCGACCGCCAGCACCGGCAGCACCTTCAGCTGATCCGCTGAGCTACCGATCCACTGATCCACGCGGTTCCGCCCGCAGCGGATCACCCGTCACGAACACACAGCAGGGAGGGAAACCATGGAGAACACCATTCAGCTGGGCGACGACCTGGACCTGGAGGCCTTCGTCGAGGAGCTCGACGACGCCACCAACATGTCGCTGTCCACCGCGGGCTCGCTGGCCTGCGCCGGCTCCTTCGTCGGCAGCTGCGCGTCGAGCGGCAGCAGCTTCTCGACCGCCTCGTCCTGAGGACGGCCCTAGGTCGGCCCTGGTGACCACCGGCGCCCGCGCCGGGACGTGACCAGGCAGGGGAGTCGCGTCGCTCCAATCGACGCGACTCCCCACCCATGAAGTCTCCCAGAGACCGGCCCGGAGCGGACTGGTACCGGTCCGCTCCGGGTGTGATCCGGACACCGAAAGCGAGGACAACGTGCCATCCAGCCCCGAGACCGTGGCGCCGGAGCCGTGGCTCGACACCGAGCGGCTGCGCATGCGCGACGGTGTCGAGATCATCACCGGCGCCGGCGGCCGGACCATGCTCGTCTCCCCGGCCGGCCGGTACCTGAACATCTCGCCCAGCGGCCTGGCCATCCTGCGCCACCTGGGCGAGGGCATGACCGGCGCGGAGCTCGTGGCCTCGCTCACCGAGCGCTACCCCGAGCAGGAGGAGCAGATCCGGGGCGTCCTGCCGAACTTCCTCGCCGACCTGCGCCGTGCCTCGGTGCTCAACCTCGACCCGCTGCCGGCCACCGGCACCGAGCGGGCCATCCGGTACGGGCGGCTCGACCTGGTCAAGCGCTTCCCCCTGGTCCGTGACCCGAGCCGCTACGCCGATCCCGTCGCCGGTGTGCTGCGCCGCCTGCCGGTCCGGCCGCTCGCCGCGCTGCTGCTGGCCGTGCCGGTGGTCGCGATCCCCCTGGTGGTGCTCGCCCTCACCTCGTCGGCGGGGAGCACCCGTCCGGCGGCGTGGATGGTGGCGGCCGCCGTCGCGGTGATGCTGGGCGAGGTCGTCGTCCACGAGTTCTGCCACGCGGTCGCCATGACCTACAACCGGATCCGGCCGCGGAACGCCGGGGTCGGGCTGATGCTCTACCTGTTCCCGATGGCCTACGTGGACCGTACCGACACCTACCGGCACGAAGGCCGGTTCGGGCGCGTGCTGATCTCCCTGGTTGGGCCGATCTGCGACCTGGGCTTCGCCGGGGTCTGGTCCCTCGCGGCGCTGAACACCTCCGGTGACGCCTCCCTGTTCTTCCGCATCCTGGTGGGCTTCCAGCTGCTGGCGGTGACCGCGAACCTCAACCCGCTCTTCCCGAGCGACGGTTACCACGCGGTCGAGGCGGCCCTCGGCGCGATCAACATGCGCGGGCGGGCCCTGACGTACGTGCTGCACCGGGTCACCCGCAAGCCATTGCCGCTCTACCTGCGATCGATCCCCCGTCGCGCGCGGGTGGGCTACCTCTGCTACTTCGCCGTCAGCCTGCTGTACACCCTGCTCGCGGCCGGCCTGATCCTCCTCAACCTGATCGTTCTCGCCATTGGGCTGATGTCGTGACCAACCCCAGTACCACGCTCCGGACGGAGGCCGGGCCCGCCCGGCTCGCCGGTTTCCGGCTCGACCGGGTCGGCGGCCTGCCCGTCACGGCCCTCACGCTCAGCGAGCCGGTCCGGGAGCGCCTCGACCGCCTCGCCGAGGTCGAGGCGGAGCTGACGGCCGCCGGTGCCGCGCTCGGCGACGCGATCTTCCCGCTGGTGCCCGCCGCGGACCGGAGTGTTCGGCGTCGGCTGCTGAGGGCCAGGAGGCTCGCACACGGCGGCGGCGGCCTCGGCTCCGAGGACCTCGACCTCCTCGTCGGGGTAGGAGTTCCCGCCGCCGTCACGGACCGCTGGCGAGTGGCTCAGGAGGCGCTCGCCCTTCAACTGGCGGGGCTCCAGGACGCCGTCGCGCAGTGCGCGGCCCGTACCGCCGACACCCTTCGCGCCCACCTCGACTCCGGGCCGCTCGCCCTCTCCCTGCCGCTGGTCGCCGCGCACCTGCCGGAGAAGGCCGGCGATGCGGAGTTGAGGCCGGGCGCCCGCACGTCGCGGACGTTGCTGAGCTACCTGGTCCGCGCGGCCCTCAAGCCCAGCCCGCTGGGCCGGCTGACCACCGTCGCGCTGCACGGGCCGACACGGCCCCAGCCGGCAGGGCGCACCGAGACTGCGCTACCGGTCGGCTACGTGCACGGCCTGATTGCCGAACTCGCGGCCACCCCGCGCTTTTCCGACGCCTTCACCTATGCCCCTGCCCATTCCGTCGCGGCGACGGACGGCAACGACTCCGTCGTACTCACCTCGCTCTCCGACAACGGGGGCTTCCTCTGGTCGACCGAGCGGATCGTCGACGCGGGCCTCTACCGGGCGGACCTCGACGAGGTCCGATCCGTCCCCGCGACCGCCCTCGCTCCCGGCCGGCTGGCCCGCTACGTGCGGACGGGGCTGCTCGTGCCGGTCGTCCCCTGGAAGGCGGGCAGCCACAGCCCCCTGATCGATCTGGCGGATGCCCTGGGCCGTAGCTCGGCCGAGGACGCCGCAGAGCTGGCCCGTCTCATGACCGAGCTCGACGCACTGGTGTGTGGGGTTGCGTGCGCCGAGCCAGTCGGTCGACGAGGCGTATTGGCCGACATCCGCTCGCGCGCCGACCAGCTCGCCGAACGCTGCGGGGCCCCGCGCTGGAGCGCGCAGCTGGTCCACGAGGACGGCGCCAGTGCCGAGCCGGTCGGCCCGCTACCCGCCTCGGTCGAGGCGGACCTGCGGACGGTCGCGGAGAACCTGCGCCCCTACGTCGTCCGCTCGTACGTCTACGACGCCGTGCTGGACGCCTTCCGGGCCCGGTACGGGGCGGGCGGGCGGTGTGAGGACTCCGCCGGTTTCTTCATGCAGCTGCAGGCCGACAGCACCTTCAAGGCCGCCTTCCACCGGGCGCGGATCAGCGACATGACGGTCGACGCCGCAGGACTCGGCGAGCGCGCGGGCCTTCCGGTGGGACGCACCGCCGCCCCGCCGTCCACGGCCGTCCTCTACCAGCTCGCGGCCGGGAGCGCCGCAGCCGCCCACCGGGGCGACTACCGCATGGTGGTCAACCAGTACGGCAGTGCCCTGGGCGGCCTGGTCACCCGGTTCGGCAGCCTGCTCGGCAAGGAGGCGGTGACCGGGGCCCAACTCGGCTGGCTGCGCTCGCTCTTCCCCGGCTGCGAGGTCCGCGCGCTCACCTTCTCCGGTCAGGTCAACAACCTGCAGCACGCCGGGGCCGGCTACCTGCCGCAGCTCCACTGGCCCGCCGAACAGCAGGAGCGCGCCGCGGATTCACTCGGTTTCGACCGGCTCGCCCTGCGGCACGACGCCGCGACCGACACCCTTGAGTTCGAGGGCCCCGACGGGAGTCCCGTCGCGCCCGTGTACACCGGCATCGTGCCGGCCCACATCGCCACCGGAGCCGCCCGGCTGGCCCTGGCCGTCATGGACCCCTGGATCGACCGCTCGCCGCTGACCAGGGACAATCACCCCTTCCTGCGGGCCCAGGCCTTGACCGCCGTCGGCCCCGAGCCGGTCGTGACGCCCAGGGCGACCGCCGGCCGGGTGGTGCTGCGACGGGCGCGCTGGATCCTCCCGGCGTCCGCCTTCCCGAAGCCCGAGCGCGGAGAGTCGACGGCCGACCACCTGCTGCGCCTGGACCGCTGGCGCCGGGACCAGCGGCTGCCCCGCGAGGTGTTCTTCCTCGCCCTGGGCGCCGACCCGCTCGACGCCAACCGCCGCAAGCCCATGTGGCTCGACCTGGCCTCGCCCCATTCCGTCGCGACCGCGCTGCCACTCATCGCGGGCGCGCACACCCTGCGCATCGAGGAGGCGCTGCCCGGCCGGGACGAGGCGTGGATCGCCGGGCCGGACGGCCCGCGGATGTGCGAACACGTCAGCTTCCTGGCCTGGGACCGTCCCTCCGGAGACCACCGATGACCGCCGCGACCGCCGTATCCGATCAGCGCACCTGGCTGTACCTGAAGTTGTACCCCGGTCACCTCGACCTGCTCGACGCGGCCCTGACCGAGGTGGTGGCCCCGCTCGTCGAGCAGGTCGCCCCGGAGGCCGAACGCTGGTTCTACCTGCGCTACTTGGACGGCTCGGGCCCGCACGTGCGGCTGAGGTTCCTCGTCGACCGAGACCAGGCCGATGCGCTCGCACTGCGACGGACGTCACTGTTGGCGCAGTTGACGGCGCTCACCGGCAGGCCGGGACCGGCTCCGCTGACCGTTCTGCCGGTCGCCCCGACAGGCAGCACCGGATCGCGTCCCGACGTCCGGCTCGACCTCTACGAGCCGGAGTACGCCAAGTGGGGCGGCCCGGAGGGGCTGGAGGTCGCGGAACGCGTCTTCCAGGCCTCCAGTGCGACGGCTCTGCGGCTGGTCGCGGCGTCGGACGGCACCGTCGAGTACCGGATCGCCCTCGGTCGGCTGGTCGTGACCCGGCTCCTCGACGGGCTCGGCCTGGACGGAGCGGAGCGCGACGGCTTCCTGCGGACCCACTACACCTGGTGGTCCGGCCTGAAACACGCCTCGGCGGCGGAGGGGATCACGCGAGACGCCAATCTCCGGACCGCTCACGAACGGATCGATTCCGCCGTGTCGGAGAAGTGCGGGCGACTGTCCGAATCGGCACATTTGATCGATATGGTCAACGCGTTGTGCGCCGATATGCTGATCGGCATCGAGAAGCGGGAGGCGCATCAGAAACCGATGTATCTGGCTTTCCACCACCTGCATCTGACGCTCAATCGGCTCGGCATCGCACCCGTCGAAGAGGCTCTGGTTTCGCTGCTGGCTGGCCCGGGGACCGGCGCTGCCGCGCCCGACCGCAATACCCCCGCGTTCCCCTCCGAGGAGTCGTAAGTGCTGGAACTTCACCAGGTCAGGAAGGCGTTCGGTGACCGCCAGGTCCTCCACGACGTGTCCATGGCCTTGGCCCCCGGGAAGCTGACGGGCTTCGTCGGTGCGAACGGCGCGGGCAAGACGACCACGATGCGCATCATCATGGGCCTGCTCGCGCCGGACGGCGGCGAGATCAGCTGGCACGGCTCGCCTCTCACCACCGAGCAGCGCCGGAACTTCGGGTACATCCCCGAAGAGCGGGGCCTCTACCCGCGCCAGCCCGTTCGTGAGCAGCTCGTGTACTTCGGCTCCCTGCACGGAATGACGAAGCGCGGGGCGACGGAACGGGCGGACGAGATCCTGGACGTCCTGGGCCTCACCGAGCGTGCGGCGGACAAGCTGGAGGACCTCTCGCTCGGCAACCAGCAGCGCGCCCAGATCGCCGTCGCGCTGATGCACCGGCCCGAACTCCTCGTCCTGGACGAGCCGTTCTCGGGCCTGGACCCGGAGGCGGTCGAGGCCCTCGGCACGCTGATCCGCTCCTGCAGCGACGACGGTGTCCCGGTGCTGTTCTCCAGTCACCAGCTCGACCTGGTGGAGAAGCTCTGCGACGAACTGGTCATCCTCTCCGGCGGCCGGATCGTGGCCGCGGGCACCGCGGCCGAACTCCGGGCGAGCCACGACTCGGTTATCCGCATCGACGCGCCGGCCGTGGAGACGTGGATCCGCGGCACCACCCGGATCAAGGTCCTCTCGGCGGACGGCGGCAGCGCCCGCTTCACCCCGGTCGACGCGGGGGCGGCGGAGACGGTGCTGCGCACGGCGATGACGCGAGGCCCGGTGTCGCACTTCGGCGAGGTGCCGGTGCCGCTGTCGGAGATCTACAAGGAGGTGACCCGATGACCAGGGCCCAGCAGAGCGAGCGGACCTCACCGGTCTGGCTGCGCGTGGCACAGCGCGAGGTCCGGGTCCGTGCCCGGAGCAAGGCCCTGTGGATATCCACCGTGGCGATGATCGTCCTCATCGTCGGCGGGGTGATCGCCCTGCACGTCTTCTCCGGACGCACCACGAGCTACACGGTGGCCGTCGTCTCTCCGGGCGCCGAGCAGACCGTGACGGCCGCGGCCCGCACCGCGACGGACGTGAAGCTCGAATCCCGGTACCTGCCCGACCGGGCGGCTGCCGAGCGGGCCGTGAAGGACGGGGACGCCGACGCCTTCCTGGTGCTGGACGACACGGCAGGCGCGCATGCCTGGCACCTGGAGGCGAAGGGGAAGCCGGCCGCGGAACTGCAGGGGTACCTCGCCCAGGCCGTCGCGGCCCAGACCATGCAGCAGAACGCCCAAACGCTCGGAATCTCCCTCCCCGACGTCATGCGCGGCGCCGAGTTGGCCCCCGTGCAGTTGGACTCCTCCTCGGACGAGGCCGGCTACCAGTACGGCGTGACCTTCGTCTTCGGCCTGCTGTTCTTCATGTCCTGCCAGCTCTTCGGCACGACGACGGCCAACAGCGTGGTGGAGGAGAAGGAATCCCGGGTGGTCGAGGTGCTGCTCGCCGCGATCCCGACCCGCTCCCTGCTCGTCGGCAAGGTCGCCGGCAACTTCGTGCTCGGCATCGTCCAGATGGCCGTCTTCACCGCGGTGGGCCTGCTCACCGCGCTGGCGGCCGGCGGGGTGCCCCACCTCGGCTCGATCGTCGCCTCCAGCGGCTGGTTCCTGGTGTTCTACGTCCTCGGCTTCGGAACGGTCTGCTGCCTGTTCGCCGGGCTGGGAGCACTGGCCTCCCGTACCCAGGACGTGCAGTCCGCCACCGCGCCCCTCCAGATGATCGTCACGGCCACCTACATGGTCTCGATCATCGGCAAGGGAGCGGTCGTGACCGTGGCCTCCTACGTGCCGATCGCCTCCACCGTCACGATGCCGGCGCGGGTCTTCGCGGGTACCGCGGCGTGGTGGGAGATCGTCGCTTCCCTCGCGATCGCGGCCCTGTTCGCGGCGCTCACCGTCCGCATCGCCGCCCGGGCCTACCGTTCCTCGGTCCTGCACACCGGCAGTCGGCTGTCGCTGCTCGCCTCGCTGCGCGCGGACCGGGCCGAGCCCACGGCGACCCGTTCGGCGGGCGTGTAATCGGCTGCGCCCACGTCGTCGGCCGGCCGGGATCAGACCCGGCCGGCCGCCCCAGAAAGGAAGGAACCCCATGAGCAACCACGTCGTCGTGGCCGAGATCGGCCTGACCAAGAACCGCTACGGCGCCGAGATCAAGGCCTCCGAGCCGATGACCCTCGAGCAGGCGCGGGCGTTCGCGCTGGAGGCCGCCCGCGGCGACCACCCCGACTTCGCGTCGGCCGCGAAGAAGGCCCAGATCCTGCGGGTCAGCGCGGACCAGTACCTCGTGGTCGAGGGCCACCGGCTGAGCCCCGACAGCCTCAACCGGTTCACCGTCACCGAGGTCGTCGACGCCGGCTGACCACCACCGCACGAGCGTGTCACCCGCGATCGTCTTCCCGGCCGGCTCGGCCGGGAAGACGATCGCGTCGCCCCTGGGTCAGAGCCATCCCCGGTCGCGCGCGGCCAGGACGCCCTGGGCGCGGTGGGTGGCGCTCAGACGGCGCAGCAGGCTGGCGACGTGGCCGCGGTAGGTCCGGACCGAAATGCCCAGCTCGCGCGCGCCCGCCTCGTCCTTCTCGACCCGGACCATGGTCTTCAGCACCTGCCGCTCGATCTCCGTCAGGTGCTCCTGGTCCAGGTCCTCGCCCGCGCACCAGAACCGCTCGAAGAGCGCGATGAGGCTGGAGATCATCCCCGGTTGATGGACGACCAGCGCTCCGCGGCTGGTCTCCCGAGGGTCGATCGGCACCAGGGCGGTGGTCCGGTCGAAGATCAGCATCCGCTCCAGCGGGCCGTCCATCGTGCGGATCCGCGCGCCCCGCGCGCTCAACTCGGTGAGGTACTCGGCCGTCCTCGGGTCATGCAGGGCGTCGGACCGCAGGATGGTGCGCATCCTCAGACCGCGCCGGAGGGCCCGCTCATCGGATTCCTTCGCGCCCTCGATCGCGGCGGCGGTCAAGGGACCGTTCGGCTGGACGGACAGCAGTTCGTGGCGCGCGAAGAAGGCGAGTTCGTCGATGCGGGCCCGGACCCGGTCGGGGCCCTCGACCCGCTCCACGCCGTCCGGTGGGGACTGCCGGCGGCCGTCCCGCTGGTCGTCGAGCAGGACGCCGACCACGTGCCGGGCTGCGATGACGCGCTGGATCTCGGCCTGGAGTTCGGTGAGCCTCGACTCGACCAGCCGCTCGGTCACCACGAACGGATCCGTCGGCACGACGCCCTCTCTCTCGGCCACCGTCACCATCCCGGCGGCCTCCAGACGTTCCAGGACCGTCCGCAGCTCCTCGACATCCATCCCGGCCGCCGGTGCCAGCGACTCGATCCCCAGCCCCGGAGAACGCAGCGCGCAGCGGTAGACCCGTTCCTCGTCCGCCGCGACCCCGAGATGCGACAGCCCGGCCTCTGACATTCCCCTCGTCCTCCGAGACATCGGACACCGAACGGGATTCGTTCGTAACCGATTGCTATGTGACTGACGAGCGATCGTAACGCCGACCGGGGACAGGCCCCAGGGCGAGAGGGACCGGCCGAGTGAGGACCGGAGTGAGAGTCTGACGAGCGTGCGGATCAGGTGCTTCGCCTGCGATGGAACGCCTGCTGGGCGGACCGGTGCTGGTCGGCGAGCGGGCGGACGGAGCGTATTCACGGCCCTCCCGGCCGGCGGGAGGCGCCCGGGGCAGGTGTTCTCGACCGGGCTGTGCGGGAAAACCCTGATGGAACCTTGATGTCTCCAAAGCGGCGCATCCACGGCGGCAGTGCAGGACGCTGTTCACACTGCGGCCGATCCTGCTGAGCGCGGCGCTGCCGGTGGTGCACCAACGGGGGAGGCGGAGCGGCGGATGGTGGAGCGGCCGCCGGCTGACGAGTCCGCCCTGAGGGGATTCGGCCGTGCCCGGCCAACGGCAGTGACGGCGGGCGGATGTCAGCCTGACGTGTCACGTCCTGACGGGATGCTGCGTCACGGGGGCGAGCCGTCGTCCTGATCCGGCGTTCCGTCACACTCGCCCGCCCCGGGTCGAGGGCTATCCGCGGCGGCCGTCCGGCATTGCGGCGAGGCGGGCCTCGAAGCCGTCGAGGATGGCCTGGAGACCGAACTCGAAGCTGTTGTCGGGCGCGCTCGCGTACTCGGTCGCGGCGGTGGTGCCGAGGCGCTCGCGCAGCCGCGGGAAGCCCATGGCGATGTCGGTCGCCTGCGCCATGGTGTCGGCCAGCCTGCGCTCGGGGTCAGCGCCACCGGCACCGAGCCGCCGGGTCAGCGAGACCTGGGCGGCGGGTGGGAGGGCGTTGCCGAGGACGAAGGTGAAGACCGTGGCGGCCGCCCGGTCCGCGTCGGCGGGGGCGAATCCCGCCTTCTCGTAGACGCCCAGGAGGTGGTCGTCGTGGCGAGCCTTGCCGGGGCCGTAGAGGAGGTGGCTGCCGTATGCCTGGCCGAGCCACGGGTGCCGGGTGAGCATGGCGTGCATGCCCGAGGCCATGGCGGTGGCGGCCGTCCGCCAGTCGGTGGCGTCGAGATCGGGCAGTTTGACCTCGTCCCAGATCGCGTCGCCGGCCAGCCGGACCAGGTCGTCCTTGGTCTTGATGTGCCAGTAGATCGCCGTGGCGGCAGCGTCGAGCCGCCTGCCCAGGCTGCGCATGTTGAGGCCGTCGAGCCCGTCGTCGTCCAGCAGCTGGATGGTGGTGCGGACGATCTGATCTGTGGTCAGGGATTGCCGTGGCATGGGATCAGCATAGTTGAACTAAGTTCAGATCGACGCTTGCACTTTGTTCAAGAAGGGCTCTATGGTCTTCCTGTACTTAGTTCAAGACGGCTGAGGGGGACCAGATGTCACAGGAAGCGCTACACCGGTTCGTCGAGGCGACCGCCGAGGAGTTCGGCATCCCGGGCGTCGCCGTCGGGATCCTGGCGGGCGGTCAGGAGAACTACGCCTCCCACGGCGTGACCAGCGTCCATCACCCGCTGCCGGTCGACGAGCAGACCCTCTTCCACCTGGCCTCGACGACCAAGACCTTCACCGCGACCGCGCTGATGCGCCTGGTCGCGGAGGGGAAGGTCGAGCTGGACGCGCCGGTGCGGCGGTATGTTCCCGAGCTGCGACTCGCCGACGAGCGGGCTGCCGAGCAGATCACCGTACTGAACCTGCTCAACCACACAGCGGGCCTGGACTGGAACCTGATCGACACCGGCGACGAGGCCGACACCCTGGCCGGTTTCGTGGCGAAGATGGCAGAGCTGCCCCTGATCGCCCCGCCTGGCGCCCGCGCCTCGTACAGCCAGGCCGGCTACAACCTGGCCGGGCGGATCGTCGAAGCCGTCACCGGCCTGCCGTTCGAGAAGGCCGCCGCGTCGCTGGTGCTGGAGCCGGTAGGCCTGTCGAACACCTTCTTCGAGCTGGACGACGTCATGGTCCGGAGCTTCGCCGTGGGCCACAACCGCGGTGAGGACGGGCAGTTGCGGCTCGCCCAGCCGTGGAAGTCCTGGCGGGCCGGCGCGCGTGGCAACAACCCCGGCGGCGGCATCGTGTCCTCGGTGAGCGACCTGCTGCGCTGGGCCCGGTTCCAGCTCGGCACCGGCGAGGGCGTGCTGCCGGCCGAGGCGCTGCACCGCATGAAGGAGCCGACCGTCGAGCTGCGCGCCAGCACGCTCGGCGACGCCTTCGGCATCTGCTGGTTCCTGCGCGACGTGGACGGCGTCCGCACCATCGGGCACGGCGGGTCGGGCAACGGCCAGTTCGCCGAGCTGCTCATCGTGCCCGAGCGCAACTTCGCGGTCGTCTCGCTGGCCAACGCCGGCCCCGACGGCTACACCTTCAACCAGGCCGTCGCCCGCTGGGCGTTGGAGCACTACCTCGGCGTGGTCGAGAAGGAAGCGGAGCCGGTCCCGTACGACGAGGCGCGGGCGCAGGAGGTCGTCGGCGGTTACGAGATCGACGCCATGAACCTCGACATCGCCACCGACGGGACCCGTCTCACCCTCGCTGTCGGCATCAAACCGGAACTCCGAGCGGCCTCGGACGTGGAGATGCCCCCGGACTACCCGGCGGCCACCATCGGCTTCCTGACCGACGACGGCGACGAGTACGTCGTCACCGACGGCGGACTGAAGGGGCAGCGCGGCTTCTTCAGCCGCGACGCCGACGGCAGGGTCATCGGCGTCGACCTCGCCGGGCGCCTCTTCGGCCGCGCCCGTGCCTGGGCCTGACCGGGTTGTCCTGGCCCCGGCCTCGCCCCTGATCGCCGAGGAAGTCAAGCGGGCCGAACCGAACCTGAAAAGCGTGCAACACGAGGTACCACAACACCCCGGCGCGGCCAAGCCGTTGTTCCTTGCGATGCTCCGACCGAGTGCGGCAGCAGTAGCCGTCGGCCGTCGCAGAGGAGAGCCCGTGTCCGAGCAGTTCATGAACGTCAAAGAGACTGCGGAGTATCTGAACATGTCGGTCCCGTGGGTGTATCGGGAGGCGCCCCGTGTGGGCCTCGTGCCGTACAGGTTTGGGAGTGGGAGGAATGCGAAGCTGCAGTTCACGGTGTCCGACGTTCATGCGTGGGTGAAGCAGCAGCGCATGTCGGCTGCGTGACCTGAGCGACCGCGAGCGACGAGGAGGGCCTGCCCCCGTCGGGGCGGGCCCTCCTCGTTCGTTCAGGCAGCGAGGCCGAGGTTGAGAAGCTGGGCGGCGCGGCTGATCGACCCGGGCATGAGGTGGCGGTAGATCTTGAAGGTGACGTCGATGCTCTTGTGGCCCATCCACTCGGCGACGTCGGTGATCGGGATGTTGTGGGTGAGACAGGGTGGCGGAGGAGGTAGCCGTCGACGGTGCCGTACTTGTCGGCGTACCACTCGATGGTCAGCTTGACCCGTGCCGGCAGCGGGACGTCGCGGTAGTCGCCCTCCTTGCGGTGCTTGAGCGGGGCGTAGTCCTTGGTGGTCTGGTTGACCTGATCGGTGACGCGGTAGACATCGTCGGCGACGATGTTGTTGATGTTGACCGCGGTGGCCTCGCCGTTGCGTAGGCCGCAGCCGCTCATCAGATCGGCGATGACGACGAAGGCGTCGTCGCCGGCGGTGCGTATCCCCTGGAGCTGGGTGGGGGAGGGGATGACGGCGCGCTTCGGGTCGTACTGGGGCGGCTTGACACCGTCGAACGGGTTCTCGTCGTAGAGGCCGACGCGGTGGGCGTCGAGGAGGATCGACTTCAGCTTGTCGAAGGCGTTGGGCTGGGTGGCGAGGCCGACGCCGTTGCGCTCCATGGTCTGGATGAAGGCCTCGACGACCTTGTGGTCGAAGGTGCCCATCCGGCGGCTGCGGAAGGCGGGGTAGAGGTGGTGTTCCAGCAGTGAGTCGAGGTGGCGGAGGGAGGCCGCGCCGAGGTGGCGCTGGTCGGCCTTCCACTCCTCGACGTAGGGCTCGAACTGCATCGGGCCGTACTTCTGGATCCGCTCCGCCTTGCGCTGGCTCTGCGGGGCGTTCTTCCTCGCCTGGTAGACCTCTGCGAGCCGGGCCTTCGCCTTCTCCTGGGTGGCGAAGCCGGACTCCTCGGTCTGCCGCCCGGCCGCGTTGCGGTAACGGATCTTGTACTCGTGCGGGCACCTCGGCCACCGGCTCTCGGGGTGCTCGCACTCCTTGAAGAAGCTGCCCATGCCGCGGACGAGGTTGATGGTGGCCATGGTTGTCGACTCCCGGGCGCCTTGCTGACCTTTTGCTGACCCCGGATGGTCGATCAAGCCCCTGAGCTGGGAAGAAACGGCAGAGCGGTGGTATGTGGTGGAACTTCATCGGCCGCTCCACCGAGGACATCGCCCAGGCTCGCACCGACTGGATGGCCGGCACCCGCTTCGGCGCCGTCCACGGCTACGCCGGCGACCGCCTCCCCGCCCCGGAGCTCCCCGCCATGCCCCTCAAGCCCCGCGGCCGCGAGCGCTGAGGCCGGGTGCCCGCTCGCCGTCGTGCTGCGGCAGTTGCGACCCCTACGTTGAACGAGGAGGAGCCGCGGACGCGCGGTCGGTGGGTCCGGTTCGCCCGGTGCGGGTCCGGTAGCCGGGGCGGGGCGGCGGGGTAAACGGGGGTGGTGGTCGTTGTCGCAGAGTTGTGACAGATCGGTACCGGATCTCTTACGGGTTCCTCATGACGTGCACGTAGGGTCCTTGTCCATGGCACAGGAGCGGGCGGGGGCGGGCATGCGGAAGTTCGGGCACGGGTTGCGGCTGATCGGGATCAGTGTGGTCGCGGGTGTGGTGGCGGCGGGGATCGCCCTGCCGGCCGTGGCGGCGGCCGGGCTGGGGGCCCAGTCGGCGGCGGACGACTTCCAGAGCCTGCCCGACGACTTCAAGACGCCGGCGCTGTCGCAGGCCTCGACGATCCTCGACGCCCAGGGCGGCACGATCGCCACCGTGTACGACCGTGACCGCACCGTGGTCCCGGCGGACCAGATATCCCCGCTGGTGAAGACCGCGCTGGTGGACATCGAGGACAACCGCTTCTACGAGCACGGCGCGATCGACCTCAAGGGCGTGCTGCGGGCCCTGGACAAGAACGCCTCCTCCGGCACCACGGCGCAGGGCGCGTCCACGCTGACCCAGCAGTACGTGAAGAACGTGTTCGTCGACGAGGCGGGCGACGACCCGCAGAAGGTCCAGGAGGCGCAGCGGCAGACTGTCGGCCGCAAGATCCAGGAGCTGAAGTACGCGATCAAGCTTGAGGAGACCCTGAGCAAGGACCAGATCCTCACCAACTACCTGAACATCACCTTCTTCGGGGAGAAGGCCTACGGCATCGAGTCGGCCGCGCGGCGCTACTTCGGCGTGCACGCCAAGGACCTCACCCTGCCGCAGGCCGCGATGCTGGCCGGTCTGGAGCAGTCGCCCACCAACTACGACCCGGTGGTCAACCCGACCGCGGCCAAGGACCGGCGGGACACGGTGCTCCGGAAGATGGCCGAGTACGGGCACATCACCAAGGAGCAGGCCCAGCAGGCGATCGCGACCCCGCTGGGGCTCAACGTCCAGGCGCCGCAGCAGGGTTGCATCCTGGCCAAGCAGGGCGAGGGCTTCTTCTGCGACTACGTGCGCAAGGTGGTGCTCACCGACCCGGCGTTCGGGAAGTCGGCGGCCGAGCGGCAGGCGGTGTGGAAGCGCGGGGGGCTGCAGATCCACACCACGCTCGATCCCAAGGCGCAGGCGGCGCTGTACACCTCGGTCACCGGGCACGTGAACGCCGGGGACCAGGCGGCGACCGCTATGAGCATCGTCGAGCCGGGCACCGGCAAGATCCTCGCGATGGGGCAGAGCCGTCCGTACGGCGTCGACGACAAGCAGCACCAGACCCAGATCAACTACAACGCCACCAAGGCCATGGGCGGCGGGCTGGGCTTCCCGACCGGTTCGACTTTCAAGCCGATCGTCGCGGCGGCGGCCCTGGAGAGCGGCCTGACGCCGGCCCAGAGCTACACCACCGACTACAGCATCCCGTGGCCGGCGATGAAGGACTGCTCGGGCGCGAAGTTCCCGTCGTCCGGGCAGGTGCACAACGACAGCCCGACCCTCACCGGCCAGTTCACCATGAAGACGGCCATGGCGCAGTCGGTCAACACCTACTTCGCGAAGCTGGAGGCCGACACCGGGCTCTGCAACGTCGCCCAGATGACCAACAAGCTCGGCATCACCGAGCAGGCGGGCGGGGAGAAGCTCCAGGTGGTGCCGTCGATGACGCTCGGCAGCAACGACCTGACCCCGCTGGCGATGGCGGGCGTCTACGCGGCCTTCGCCGCCCACGGCACCTACTGCGCGCCGACCGCGCTCACCTCGGTGACCGGCCCCGACGGCAAGCAGCTGGCCGTGCCGCAGGCGAACTGCTCGTCCGTGATGTCCGCCGACACCGCGGACACCGTCACCGCGATGCTCAAGGGCGTCGTGGACGACGGCACCGGGAAGATGGCCGGCCTCACCGGCCGCGACAGCGCGGGCAAGACCGGCACCACCAACGAGAGCCGCCAGGTCTGGTTCGTCGGCTACACCCCGGAGATGGCCGGCGCCACCGTCGTCAGCGACACCGACAACCCGAAGCCGCTGGACGGCCAGAAGATCGGCGGCAAGGTGATCGACCAGGCCTTCGGCGGCACCCTGGCCGGCCCGATCTGGCGCGACGCGATGGACGGCGCCCTGGACGGCACCCGGGCCGGCACCTTCCCTTCGGTCCAGCTGCCGTAACGGTCCGTCATTCCGGCGAAGGCCGTCGACCCACGCGCCCCACGGGGTTGGTGGGTCGACGGCTTCGTGGTGCCATGGTGCCGTCGGGCGGGAAAGGGCGGGCGGGGTGTCGGCGGGCGGCAGTATTCTGCTGGGCTGCGGAGTTGACTGGGTGTCCGGTGGGGGCAGGGACCGCGTGGGGGAAGTGGCGTGACGTACGGGGAGCAGGACCCTTTCTCGTGGCCGGGGCAGGGACCGGGATACGGACAGGGATACGGTCAGGGGCAGGGTCAGGGGCAGGGGCAGGGGCAGGGGCAGGGGCAGGGGCAGTGGCAGTGGCAGGGCCGGCCGCCGTGGCCGCAGCAGCCGTGGCAGCCGCCGGGCCGTGTTCCGTTGTGGCAGCGCTTCCGGGGCGAGGAGTGGCCCACCCTGCGGGAGGTGGTGGCGCCCGCTCGGCGGGCGTTCGGCGGGTGGGTGTGGCTCCCCCTGCTGTTCTGCCTGTGGCCGTTCCTGCTGTTGCTGGGGCTCTACCCGATGGCGCGGTCGGCGCGGCAGCTGGCGCGGCGGGTGTTCGTGGCGCCCGGGCCGCGGGGGATCAGCGATCCGGTGGTGCTGCGGGTGCAGCGGATACGGGGGTGGCTGGCGCTCGCCGCGGGGTTCACGGTGCTGGCGGTGTACGGGTCGCCCGGGGACTGGAGCGAGGCCAACGACCAGTGGGAGCTGCGGCTGGTGATCACGCCGTGGCTGGTGCTGGTGACGGCGCCGGCGGTGGTGGGGGTGCTGTTCCGGCTGGCCGGGCCCGCCGCGCGGCCCGCGATGCGGGCCCAGGTGCGGCCGGCGGTGCTGATGGCGCTGCGGTACGTGGGCGCGTGCACGGCGGTGCCGGTGCTGCTCTTCCTCGCCCAGAAGGTGCAGGGGTCGGTCCAGGTGCTGTTCGTCGGCCAGCTGTTCGACATCCTGATGCTGGCGGTGCCGATCTGGGCGCTGATGTTCGTGGCGTTCGCCTCGCCGACGGTCGTCCGCACGGCCTTCACGATGGACCGGGTGCACGCGGTGTTCCCGCCCGTGCTGACCGGGGTGCTGGTGTGGGAGCTGGCCCTGATCGGCCTGGCGATCGGCGGGCTGCCGCCCGGTCCGCCGGCCGTGCAGCTGTGTTCGATCGTCGGCGGTCCGGCGACGGTCACCGCGGTGGCCTGGTGGGAGGTGCACCGGCT
Source organism: Kitasatospora sp. NPDC085464 (assembly GCF_044541955.1). Lineage (NCBI taxonomy): Bacteria > Bacillati > Actinomycetota > Actinomycetes > Kitasatosporales > Streptomycetaceae > Kitasatospora > Kitasatospora sp. NPDC085464. The sequence continues at coordinate 184,361 of NZ_JBITTM010000010.1, read as the reverse complement.
GCGTACGCGCTTCGGGGTGTCCCTGCGCGGGAGGGCGGCGGGCGTGAGCGGCCGCTAGGCCCGGGCCGCGGTGCCCCGCCGGGGCACCGCGGTGGTACCCGTACGGTCCGGTGCAAGGGTCGATCTTGCTGGCCGGCACTCAGAACCGTTGTGTGGAAGCCGGAACGGCGCCTCACCCCCGGTCGGGCGAGGCGCCGTTCCGGCCTCACGTCGGCTGGCCTCACGTCGGCTGCCCGGCGGGCGCTACAGCAGCGCCTCGGAGCCGTGGAGCTCCACGAAGCCGACCACGCGCCGCAGCTGGTCGAAGTTCGTCACGTTGTTGCCGATCAGCCGCACCGAGGCCGACTGGCCCTGCCGCCAGCTGTGGGCGGCCCGGGAGAGCGCGCCCCACTGGTTCTCCATGTCGCGGTAGTCCACGCTCAGTTGGACGTCGGCCCAGGAGCTGATGTTTCCGTGGACCCGGTTGAAGATCGGCCCGAACCGGGCGGCCTCGGAAAAGACGGTGATGGCCATCAGCATGCCCCGGTCGATGCGGGTCTGGTCCCAGGTCCCGACGTTGTTCAGGTCCCGGAGCGCGTTGAAGATGTTCTGGGCGCCGAGGTGCAGGTTCTCGCGCGTGGTGCCGCCGTTGAGGCTGAGGTAGCTGCCGTTGCGCGGCATGAGCCGCACCGTCACGCCCAGGTCGTTCTGGAACTGCTGCTGGCGGCCGTCCTGGAAGGCCCAGTGCTGGTTGGCGCTCGGCGAGTAGAAGCCCGCGACATAGAGGTTGTCGGCCCACAGGTAGACGGAGACGAGGTGGGAGCCGTTGTTGTTGACCCGCACCTGGATCAGCCGGTTGGTGTTCCGGGTGGTCTGCTGGAGGGTCCCGTCGGGGGCGTCGGTCGCATCGCCGTAGCTGTTGCGGTGGATCGCGTCGATCAGGTTCCAGTAGCGGTTCGCGTGCTCCGCCCCGCCGGCGGTGATGTTGGTGATGTCCCAGTCGATCACGGGCCAGTTCACCAGCGCTGCCGCCCGGTTCACCGCAGCCGGGCCCGCCTGGCTCACCGCGGCCGGGTGGACGGCGGGGGCGGTCGCCGCGGACACGGTGCCCGCCAGGGAGACGAGGAGTGCGGTGGCCGCGGAGATCGACAGCAGCACGGAGGAGGTCTTCTTGAGCACGGGTTCCTTCTCGGATGACGGGTGATCGGAGGGGGCTGGTCACCGCGACCGGGCGCGGTCCCAGCGTTCCGATCCAGCATCCGGGCATTCCTGCTGCCGCATTTGTCCTGTCGTGCACGCCCTTTGACCTGCGCGCGAACGGCCGCGAAGGGGCGGCTCGGGCGTGGCGGGCCGGGCGGGTGCCCGGCTTCCTGCCCCGTGCGCTCGCAGCCGGTCCGGCTGCCGTGCCTCGCCGGGGGGAGTCGCTTCCCCCCGGCGGGTGTCATTCGCCCGTCTTCGGGGCCTCGTCGGCGGTGCGAGCGTCAGCGGTGGGAGCGGCGGCGGTGCCGGTGGCGGCGGCTGCGGCGTCGGCGGCCTCCGGCGCGGGGGCCTCGACCCGGGGGGTCTCCATCGCCGTCATCCGGGGGAGCAGGAAGAGCACTGCGACCAGGAGGGCGAGCAGCAGGGTGCCGGCCAGCACGATCGGGGTCCGGATGCTGGTGACGGAGGCGATCCAGCCGCTCAGGGCGGCACCGGTCATGATGCCGAGTCGGGTCAGCAGCATGTAGCAGCTGTTGACCCGGCCGAGAAGCTCCTTCGGGACGGCCTGCTGGCGCAGCGAGATCGCCTGGATGTTCCAGGTCACGATGCCGAAGCCGATCACGCCGTACAGCGCGGCGATCTCGAACACCGAGTTGCTCAGCGACATCAGGATCAGCGAGACGCCCATCAGCAGGAAGGCGAGGGCGATCCTGGTGCCCCGGTTGAGCAGGCCGCTGAGCCGGCCGGCCAGGGTGCTCGCGGCGGTGCCGCCGATGGCGCCGGCCGCGAGGACGATGCCGTACGAGGCGGCGGGGGCGTGCACGACCCGGGTGACCATCAGGACCATCATGGTGGTGCCCATGAAGCAGGTCATCGCGCCGAGGGCGGAGAGCACGGCGAGCATCCGCACCTCGCGGTGGCGGACCAGCCAGTTGACGCCCTCGCGGATCTCGGTGAGCACCGGGCGGCCGGCCTTGGCCCGGGCGGTGGTGGAGCGCCCGGTCGCGGCGACCAGGACGGCGGCGAGCGCGAAGGAGGCGCCGTCCACCGTGAAGGGGAAGCCGGCGGCCACGGCGAACAGCGCCGAGCCGAGCAGCGGGCCGATCAGGTTCCCGCCGACGAGCATGTTGGCCTGCATCCGGCCGTTGGCGGCGTCGAGCTGGTCCGGGCGGACCACCTCCGGGACGACCGAGGTGGCGGCGTTGGAGAAGACCGTCTCGCCGCAGCCGAGCAGGAAGGCCACCGCGGCGAGCGCGACCAGCGGCGGGTCGGCGACGAAGACCCAGGCGGCGAAGCCCAGGACGACGACGGCGCGCAGGGCGTCGATCGTCCACATCAGCCGCCGCCGGTCGGACCGGTCGGCGAGCACGCCGCCGTACAGGGACATCAGCAGGTAGGGCAGCGAGGTGGCGACGGAGACCACCGAGACCGCGCTGGGCGAGTCGGAGACCGCCACCGCCAGGAGGGGCAGGGCCGATTCCCGCATGCCGTCGCCGACCGAGGAGATCGCCGAGGCGGACCACAACAGGGTGAACTTCCGGCCCAGTCGCGGACGGCTTTTGGGTGGCTTCTCTGCCAGGTCTGCTGCGGTCACCGACGCAGTATGTCATGTCCGCGGAGGACTGTTCGGGCGGATTCCGAACTGCCCGGGGTGTCCCGAACCGACCGTGTCGGCAAGGAAGTCGGGGACGTCCTGAGCTGTCCGGACTGTCCTGCGGGTTTGCGGACCCCGGGGGGCTTCCCGGCCGGCCGCGGCCCCGGGCTAGCCGAGGCCGGAGACGCCTTTGACGAGCGTGGTCAGCCCAGCCCGCCCGCCAGTGCCAGGCCGAGCACCACCAGCCGGGCGCACGGCCGGGCCGCCCACCCCGGGGGCCGAGGATGAGGACGGTGATCCAGCCGTGGTCCATCGGGCTCCTCGGTCGGCGCGGGTCGGCGGTTCCGTCGTTAGTGGGCAGGGGGTACGGCGTCGGCGGTGTCCGGGAGCGGGTAGGCGGCGGGGTCGACCGGCCCCGGGAGGTCGGTCGCGGGGCGGGCGGGGGCGGTCGGGTCGGGCAGGGACGGTTGCGCGGGCGGGGCCGGGACCTGGCTGAACGGGATGCCGGGCGGCGCCTGGACCGGGCTGGTGCGGCCGGCGGGCACCGGTCCGCGGCCCTGGACCCCGCAGGCCGCCACCGTCTCCAGGTTCTCCGGGCTCTGCACGGCGGGCTGGTTGCCGCTGAAGCAGTTGGCCGGGTCGACGGAGGCCAGGGCGAGGTCGGTGCCGTTGCCGGTGGCGCGGTTGCCCTCGACGCGGTTGCCGCTCGCCGGGTGGCCGGGCGGGTCGGTGATGACGATGCCGACGGCGCGGTTGCCCCGGACGAGGTTGCGCTGCACCTGGTTCGCCGTGCCACCGCCGATGCCGATGCCGATGCCGAAGCCGCCGTCGGCCTGCTCGGGGGTGTCGGCGGCGTTGTTGTCGGTGACGACGTTGCCCGCGATCACCGCGCCGTGCTGCGGGGCGAGGGCCTCCAGGTCGTTGGAGTTGACGGTGACGCCGACCCGGTTTCCGGTGACCTTGTTGCCGAGGATGGTCAACCCGTCGGAGGCGTTGGTGAGTTCGATGCCGACGGCGTTGCGCTCGACGGTGTTGCCGCGCACCAGGGTGTCGCAGGGCTTGCACTGCCCGACGTAGATGCCGGAGTCGGCCTGCCCGGAGGCGTACGAGTCCTCGATGACGCCGCCGCGCGCGTCGAAGGCGTAGATGCCGTACAGGCCGTTGTCGTAGGCGGTGACGCGGGTCGCCCGGAAGCCCTGGACGGCCGGGAAGCGGGCGGTGTCCAGGGGGTCGTAGGCGGAGCCGCCGGCGCCGCGCTGCTGCAGCTTCTCGTCGGTGACGCCGGTGAACAGGACGCCGTTGGCGAGGTAGCCGTGGACGGTGAGGTTCTCGACCACCGAGCCCGGCCCGGTGACGGTGACGCCGTTGGCGAGGCGCACGCCGCCGTCGAGCACCACCGTGTTGCGGTCGGTGCCGCGCAGCACGATCCGGGGCTTGGTGATCCGGACGCTCTCGCGGTACGTGCCCGGGTCGACCAGGACGGTGTCGCCCTCGCGGGCCACGTCCACGGCCTGCTGGACGGTCGGGAAGTGCTGTGGGACCCGAACGACCGTTCCTTCCGGGTGTTTTGCATCGGACGAGGTCGAACCTCCGGACGAGCAGCCGGAGATGACGAGCGCGGCGGCACCGAGCAGGGCGGGGAGGAGGGTCCGGACCGCCTTTCCGGGGCGCCGGGTTGTGGTGGAGTGGAATTGACGTGTGGTCAAAAGTTGCATAAGGCGTGTTCTATCGTCTCCAATGGCGCCCATGCATGCCGAAACCGGAAAGGCGCAGGACCGGCCACGAACTGTCGGTCCCGGGGTGGACCGAAGGGCCCTGCTGGCGGGCGGGGTGGTGCTGGCCGCCGGGGTCGGTGCGGGGGTCGGCGCCGGCCTCACGGCGCTCGCCCCCGGGGGCGACGGCGGACGGGCCGCGGCGCCGCCGCCCGAGCCGTCGGTTCCCTTCCACGGCGAGCGGCAGGCCGGAGTGACGGCCCCGCAGCAGCCCGCCACCCAGCTGCTGGCCTTCGACCTGCCGCCCGCCGCCACCTCGGACGGCCGGACCGCCCTGCGGGGCCTTCTCGGGGAGCTGACCCGGGTGCTGGCCGACGCGGTCGGCGGCACGTCGGCGGACGCGCGCCTGCAGGGCGGCGAACCGGCCCGGCTCAGCAGCCTGGTGGGGGTCGGGCCGGGGCTCGCCTCCCGGCTGGGGCTGAACGTTCCGGCGCCGGTGCTGGCGGAGCTGCCCGCCTTCCCGGGCGACCGGCTCGACCCGGCGCGCGGCGGCGGCGACCTGCTGGTCCAGCTGTGCGCCGCGGACCGGTGGCCGCTGTCCGTCGTCGCCGAGCAGGTCGGCGCGGCGGCCGGGGCGGCGGGCGCGTCGGTGCGGTGGACGCAGTCCGGTTTCCTGCCCCGCACGGCCGCGGGGACGACGCCGAGGAACCTGTTCGGCTTCAAGGACGGCACCGCGAACCCGGACGAGGAGGCCGCCGGGCAGTGGGTCTGGGGCCCGCCCGGCCCGCACCGGCACGGGACCGTCCTGGTCTACCGGCGGATCCGGATGGACACCGCGGCCTTCGGCGCCCTCCCCGCTGACCGCCGGAACCTGGCGATGGGCCGCCGGGAGGGCGACGGCGCGCCGCTCACCGGCTCGGCGGAGCACGACGAGCCGGACATCTACGCGAAGAACCCCGACGGCTCGTACCTCATCCCGGCCACCGCCCACGTCCGGCTCTCCAGCCCCCGGCTGGACGGCGGCGCCCGGATGCTGCGGCGCGGCTACAGCTACGACGACGGGCCGGGCGACCGGGGCCTGCTGTTCTGCGCCTTCGTGCGGGACCCGGCGCAGTTCACCCGGGTGCAGAACCGGCTGGCCGCGCGGGACGCGCTCAACCCGTTCCTGGAGCACACGGCGTCGGCGGTGGTGTACGTGCTGCCGGGGGCGGAGGAGGGCGGGGTGCTGGGGGCGGGACTGTTCGGCTGAACGCCCGCGGGCCGTAGCGCCGTACCGGGCCGGGCCGTCGTCCGCGGGCCCGTACCCGCCGTCCGCGGGCCGTACCCGCCGTCCGCGGGCCGTACCCGCCGTCCGCGGGCGGGGTGCCTGGCGCGGGCGTGGTGCCGCGCGCGGGCCGTACCGCCTGCGGTCGGGGCGGTACGGCCCGGTGCGGTTCACCAGTCGACCGGAATCCGTGCCGGGCTCCGGGTGGTGCTGCCGAGCTGCCACGCGAGCTCCGCTACCGGGGTGGTGAGGCGCAGGCCGGGCAGGGCGGCGGCCAGGCGCCGGAGGGACTCGCGCATTTCGAGGCGGACGCGCCAGGCGCCGATGCAGTAGTGCGGACCGGCGCTGAAGGCGAGGGTGGGCGCGGCGAGGGGGAGGTCGAGGCCGGCGTCGAGGCCCTCGGGGTAGACGTCCGGGTCGCGGTTGGCGCTGCCGAGGCTGATGGCGACGACGGCGTCGGCCGGGATGGTGGCACCGCCGAGTTCGATCGCGGCGGTGGCGCGGCGGATGGTGGCCTCGTCGTCGCCGAGCGGGATGAAGTGCAGCAGGCGTTCGGCGGTCCGCTCAGCGGTGTCCGGGTCGGCGAGGCGGGGCCAGTGCTCGGCGCGTTCGCCGAGGAGGTAGACGAGGGCGTTGCCGAGGGCGCCGGCGACGCTCTCGTTGCCGCTGGCGGTGAGGCCGGCGACGAGGTGGACGAGGGACTCCTCGGGGATGCCGCCGTCGTGGTCGGCGGCCTGGACGAGGCGGCTGACCAGGTCGTCGCCGGGCTCGCGGCGGCGGCGTTCGATCAGCTCGGTGGTGAACGCGCCGTACTCGGCGAGGGCTTCGGCGTGGTCTTCGGCGTCGTCCGCGTCCGGGTCGCCGTCCGCGGCGTCGTCCGCGCTCGTGTCGCCGTCCGCGGCGTCGTCCGCGCTCGTGTCGCCGTTCGCGTCGCCGTCCCCGTCCGCGGAACCGTCGCCCGGGGCGCCGCCCTGGGCGAGCAGCGCGAGGGTCCAGCGGTGCAGCCGTTCCTCGTCCAGGCTGTCCGGACCGTCGCCGTCGAGCCCCATCAGCCGGGTGGTGACGGCGAACGGCACCGGCCGGGTGAACGCGGCGACGAGGTCGGCGGGCGGGCCTGCCGCGACCAGCGCGTCCACCGACTGCTGGACGGCGGCCGCGACCCAGGGCTGCCAGCCGGCGATGGCGCGCGGGGTGAAGGCCCGCTGGACGGTGGCGCGCAGGCGGCGGTGGGCGGGGCCGTCCTGGTTGAACAGGGACGCCGGGTTGGCGGCGACGTCGGCGGTGGCGCCCGCGGTGCCCACGTCGTGCAGGTCGGCCCGGGTGATCCGGGGGTCGCCGAGGACCTGCCGGACGTCGTGGTAGCGGGTGACCAGCCAGGCGGGGGTGCCGTCGGGGAGGGTGGTCGGGTGGGGCGGCCGGACGGGGGAGACGGGGAGCCGGTGGAGCGGGGGGAGGGCGGTCCTGGTGGCGGCGGGGGAATCCATGGGTCCCTTCGGGGTCGGCGGGCGGCGGGCGGCGGGTGGGCGGGCCGGCTGGTCGACGGGAGAAGGGAGTGGGGAGTCGGAGAACGGACGATCCAACTGTCATATTTTCATGGGGACTTGGAGGCTTAGGGCGCTTCTCCCGTTGTGCCCGATGGTATGCCCCCGAACGGCGCGCCGGGCAGGAACGGCCGCAGCGCGCCCAGGACGGCGCCGATGCAGGCGTCGCGCAGCTCGTCGCGGGTGCAGCTCTCCTCGGTCAGCCAGTCGATGACCAGAACCCGGACGAACACCAGCCAGCTGCGCAGGATCTGCGACACGGCCCGCCGCGCCGTCTCGTCCGCGAGCGGGAGGACGCCGAGCAGTCGGCCGCGCAGGGCGTCGAGCTCCTCGGTGATGATCGTCTGGATCACCTGGTCCCCGGCCAGGACGCGGTTGGCGGCGAGCACGGCGTGCCGGTTGGCGACGAAGTAGTCCAGGTGGGCGTCCATGCCCTCGACCAGCTGCTCGATCAGGGTGTCGGCGGGATCGAACCGGGACTTGGTGAGCAGCTCGTCGGCCGCCTGCCGGTAGACCTCGGCGAACAGGTCGTGCTTGCTCGGGAAGTGACGGTAGAGCAGCGCACGCGAGACCCCGGCCTGCTCGGCGACCTCCTCCATCAGCACCTCCTCGTACGGGCGGGCGGCGAAGAGCCGGGCGCCGACGGAGAGCAGCTGGGCGCGCCGCTCGGCGGGGGAGAGCCGGCGGCGTCGTTCGTGGACTGGCATGCGCGCCAGGTTACTTGACACGTGTCCACTTGTGGTCGAGCTTAGTAGACGCGTGTCAACTAGGGCGTGCGTCGTGAGGGCGCATGCCGGTGAGTGCGTGCGCCGAGCGGGCGCGCTCCGACGGGACCGACGACGGGTGGACGGGTCATGGCCAAGACGCTGCGGGTGCTCGTGTGGGCGATGGGGGTCGCCGATGTGGCGATCGGGTTCTTCCACATCCTGGTGGGGAACGCCGCGGTGCCCGGGGCCGCGGACGCCGGCCCCACGATCGACAGCTTCGGCCGCTTCATGGGCGCGATCTTCGCGGGGTACGGCGCCGCCTGGATCTGGGCCGCCCGGCAGGCGCCGGTGCCGGCCCGGGTGGTGCGGTGGCTGGCGGCGGTGTTCCTGCTGGGCGGCCTCGGGCGGGTGCTGTCCATCGCGGTGGACGGGTGGCCGCACGGCTTCCAGGTGGTGCTGATGGGGATCGAACTCGGGCTCGCGCCGGTCTACTTCTGGCTCGCCGACGCGGACGAACAGGCGCGGGCCGAGGCGTCGTCGCGGCTCTCTGCCCCGGCTCAGGCCACCGGGGCGTAGCCCCAGGGGTGCCCGGCGGCGCCCGGGTCGGCGGCACCCGGGTCGCCGGTGGCGCCGGTCAGCGCGACGTAGCCGTCCGGCCGGACGAGGACGACGGCGCCGCCGCGCAGCCCGTACGCCCGCGCCAGGTGGCCGTCGGGGTCGAGGACGGCGGCCCGGCGCAGCTCGACGGAGCGCAGGTCGAGCAGGTCGGGCAGGTCGACCGGAGCGGGCGGGCCGGCCGGATCGGTGGGCCCGCCGATGGTCAGCAGGGTGAAGTGCGGGCCGCGGAAGAGGTCGAACAGCCGGGTCGGCCTGCCGTCGGCGGTGGTGCAGGGCGCGTCGGGGGCGCGGTCGCCGGCCCGGACGCCGGTGGTGTCGTCGAGGTTCCGGCCGAGCGGCCCGCTCCGGTAGCCGACGGAGAGTCCGGTGAAGTCGGAGCCCGCGGCGGCCGGGTTGACGAACTGGTCGGTCAGTGCGCGGGCGCCGTCCGCGCCGAACAGCGCCTTGTGCTGGGCCGAGGTGGCGGCGAGGACGGCGCGGGCGACGGGCAGGCGCTCGTCCTGGTAGCTGTCGAGCAGTGCGTCTGGCGCGCCGCGCAGGACGGCGGCCAGCTTCCAGCTCAGGTTGTGCGCGTCCTGGATGCCGGTGTTCATGCCCTGGCCGCCCGCCGCGGAGTGGCAGTGCGCGGCGTCGCCGGCGAGCAGTACCCGGCCGTCGCGGTAGCGCTCGACCATGCGGACCGTCGGCCGCCAGACGGTGGACCAGCTCGGTTCGTGCAGCGTGACCCCGGGCAGTGCGGCGCGTTCGGCGAACAGCCGGCGGAAGGTCTCCGCGGTCGGGTCGGGGATCGCGCCGTGCTCGTCCGGCGCGACGGAGGCGTGCACCGCCCAGTTGGCGTCGGCCCGCATCGGGATCATGGCCAGGGCGCCGACGCCGAGCCGGGGGTCGTTCCAGATGTGCATGGCGTCGGTGTCCAGGCCGTCGACCTCCATCGAGGCCATGAGGAACCGTTCCTCCTCCCAGGTCTCGCCGAGGAAGGGGATCCCGGTCAGCTTCCGGACGGAGCTGCGGCCGCCGTCGCAGCCGACCAGGAAGCTGGCGTCCAGCCGTTCGGTCCGGCCGGAGCGCCGGACGGTGGCCAGCACGCCGTCCGCGTCCTGGGTGAAGTCGACCAGTTCGGTGTCCGTCTCGACGGTGACGCCGAGTTCGGCGAGCCGTCCGCGCAGCACCTCCTCGGTGTGGTGCTGGCCGAGCAGCAGCATGCCGGCGTACGGGCGGTCGGGGGTGGGGCGGTTGCCGGGTGCCGGGTCCACCTCGCCGACGAGCCGACTCCCCTCGTACGTACGGACCTTGAGGTCGAGCGTGCCGCGGTCGAGGATCGCGTCCACGACGCCGAGGTCGTCGAACACCTCCAGGGTGCGCGGGTTGATCCCCTTGCCGCGGACGCCGCGGTCGCGGAACCGCGGCTCCCGCTCGATGACGCGGCAGTCCACCCCGGCGCGGGCCAGCCCGAGGGCGAGCGCGAGGCCCACCGGGCCGGCGCCGACCACCAGGACCTCGGCCCGGCCGGTGTCGCCGGCGGGTCGTGCGGCGTGCGTGGTGGTGCGTGCGGTGTGCGGGGCGTGCGTGGTGTGCGGGGTGGTGCGTGCGGCGTTGTGCGTGACAGCAGGCGTGACGTTGTGCATGACGGACCCCCTGGGTACCCATCCATCCGGCCATAAGATACGGCGCGTTTCTTGTCTCTGACTGTAGACTCGGATCGATAAGAAACGCAACGTATCTACGAGAGTGGGTGCGACGGACGCGGGAGGCGCGGGACCCGGTGGTGAGCGAGAGAGCGGGATCGGGATCGGGATCGGCAACCGGACCGGCGGCGGGGCCGGCCGGCGCGTCACGGCGGCGCGGGAGCGAGCTGGAACGGGCGATCCTGGACGCCGTCTGGGCCGAACTCGCCGACCACGGTTACGACCGGCTCACCATGGAAGGCGTCGCCGCCCGGGCGCGGACCAGCAAGCCGGTGCTCTACCGCCGCTGGCCGAACCGGGCCGCCCTGGTCATCGCTGCCCTCGGCCGCAACGCCCCCGACTACCAGGAGCCGCCGGACACCGGCGAGTTGCGCGCCGACCTCGCACTCTTCATGGCCAGTCTGCTGCACCGCTTCGACGACCTGCCGACCGACGCCGTCCACGGCTTCCTGGTCGACCTGCTTCGCGATCCCGAACTGCGGGCCGGCTTCACCGGCGGGCTCACCGCCGAGGGGCCGGTCGGCAGCCTGGGTGCGATGATGCGCCGCGCGGCCGACCGGGGCGAGATCAACCCCGACCGGATCACCCCGCGCGTCGTCTCGCTCCCGCTCGACCTGCTGCGCGACGCCTTCCTGACGGGCGGCGCCGTACCGTCCGACGACGTGGTGGCGGAGGTGCTGGACGAGGTCGTGATGCCGCTGCTGCGTGCCCCGTCCGGGAACTGACGGTCCGTCGGTCCCGCCGGGGCGCCGATCCCTCCGGGCCCGCCGGGCATCGATCCCGCCGACCCGTCAGGCCTGGCCTATGCTCGGAGCCCATCGAACGTGCGTCCGCGAGGAGGGTCCGAAGCATGAGCGGCACCGTGGTGGCGGTCAGCAGCAACGCCGAGTACGCGTTCACCAAGCCGAACCGGGCCGGCATCAGGTTGCTCGCCGGGCTCGGCGTGGAGGGCGACGTGCATGCCGGGGTGACGGTCAGGCACCGCTCGCGCGTCGCCCAGGACCCGACCCTGCCCAACCTGCGGCAGGTCCACCTGATCCACCGCGAACTGCTCACCGAGCTCGCCGGATCCGGGTTCGACGTGGCGCCGGGTGCGCTAGGCGAGAACATCACCACCGAGGGCGTGGACCTGCTCGGCCTGCCGGTCGGCGCTCTGCTGCGGATCGGTGCGGAGGCGGAGGTGGAGATCACCGGCCTGCGCAACCCGTGCGCGCAGATCGAGAACTACCGGACGGGCCTGCTGAAGCAGGTCGTCGGCCGCGCCACGGACGGGACGATCGTCCGCCGGGCCGGGATCATGGGCATCGTCCGTACGGGCGGCGCGGTCCGGCCCGGCGACGTGATCGCCGTCGAACTGCCGGACGGGCCGCACCGGGCGCTCGACCGGGTCTGAAGGTCCGCGACCGGGCTGAGGTCGTGCCCGGGCGCGACGGTTCACGACCGGACGTCAGGGGACGCGCGGGCCGTCAGTGCGGCGGTTGCCCGTCGACCCGGCGCAGGTCGTAGAGGTACGACTTCCCGGCCTTCCAGCTGCGCCAGGCGCAGAGCGGCGGGAACGGCTCCCCGGCCGTTCCCCCGGGCAGCGGCGCGGAGTTGGGCACCCCGGCGGCGTCGACGGTGCACCAGCCGCGCTCGGGCAGCCAGCGGCACCAGACGTCCAGGTCGGTCCGCTTGAACGACGGCCGGCCGTGGAAGGTGCCGTCCTGGTCGAAGTGGTAGACCAGACCGTCCAGTCGGCGGACGAACTCGATCGACGTCATGGCGGATCCCCCAACTCGTCTGCGCCGCAGGCCCGAAGGGCTTCGAGGATATCTCGTCGGATACCCCCTACCCGTACCCGGCTGCCGCTCTCCCGGGGTTTCGCCGTATCGGTTTCGGCCGCACCCGGGCCCGTTCTCGCGGGCCCCGCGCGCGGAGCGGGTGTCGTGCCGGTCGGATCAGGACCGGACGAGGCGGGCGATCGCCTGGTTGGCCTCGCGGATCTTGACGCCCGCCTCCTGGCCGCCCTCGGCGATGGCGTCGCGGACGCAGCACTCGATGTGCTCGTCCAGGAGTTGGAGGGCGAAGGACTGGAGTGCGCGGCTGGCGGCGGAGACCTGGGTGAGGACGTCGATGCAGTAGGTGTCCTGCTCGACCATGCGCTGCAGGCCGCGGATCTGTCCCTCGATGCGGCGGAGCCGCTTGAGGAAGTCGTCCTTGTGGGAGCTGTAGCTGGCCATGGCCGTCTCCGGTTCCTGTGCGGTGAGGAGGGAGCTCACTCTACCGGCGCGCTCCGGCGGGGGAGTCGGCCCGGACGGGCGGTGGCGCCTGCCCGTCCGTCCGGGCCTCGGGAGTCAGCCGTCGAGGCGGCCGACCAGGTCGTAGCCGGCCTCGTCGACGGCGGCGGCCACGTCGGCGTCGGCCAGCGGCCGGGTGCTGCCGACGGTGACCCTGCCGGAGACGAGGTCCACGGCGACGTCGGTGACGCCCTCGATCCTCTTCAGCTCGGCGGTGACCGAGGTGACGCAGTGGCCGCAGGTCATGCCCTTGACCTGGAAGGCCGAGGTCAGGCCCGCGCCGACGGGTGCCGCGTCGGCGCCGGTGCTGCACGAGCCGCAGCAGGAGGAGGCCCCGGCGGTGGTCGACTCGACGGTGAGGGTGGTCTCGCTGGTCTCGCTCATGGGTGTGCTCCTGTCGTCAGTGCCCGGCGCCTTCCGGAGTGGCCCGGTCGGCCGGCTGCTTCCTTCATGCGAGAAGGTACCATACCCCCCTAGGGTATCAAAGGGATTGAGCGGTCCCCTGCTCGGCGGCCGCCTCCACCCGCCCCGGATACGTCAACGCCGCGCTGTGGCGCCCCTGTTGCGGGTGGTCGGGCAGGGTGGGAGGGCGCCGTCCCGACCCCGCCCACCACACGAGGTGAACCCCATGGACCAGACCACCCGACCCGGCCCGCGCGGCCTGCGCGAGATCCTCGCCGCCGGCGAACGGACGTACTCCTTCGAGTTCTTCCCCGCCAAGGACGACTCCGGCGAGCGCGCCCTGTGGGCCGCGATCCGGCGGGTGGAGGCGACCGCGCCGACCTTCGTCTCGGTCACCTACGGTGCCGGCGGCTCCTCGCGCGACCGCACCATCGAGACCACCGAGCGGATCGCCGCGCAGACCACGCTGCGCCCGGTCGCCCACCTGACCGCCGTCGGCCACTCCACCGCCGAACTGCAGGCCGTCCTGCGGCGCTACGCGGACGTCGGGATCCGTGACGTGCTCGCCCTGCGCGGCGACCCGCCCGGCAACCCCAACGGCGTCTGGGAGCAGCACCCGCAGGGCCTGCGGCACGCCGTCGACCTGGTCCGGCTGGTCAAGCAGTGCGGCGCGTTCACCGTCGGCGTGGCGGCCTTCCCCGAGCGCCACCCGCGCTCCGCGGACTGGGACGACGACGTCCGGCACTTCGTCGCCAAGTGCCGGGCGGGCGCCGACTACGCCGTCACCCAGATGTTCTTCGAGGTCGAGCACTACCTGCGGCTGCGGGACCGGCTGGCCGCGGCGGGCTGCGGGACCCCGGTCATCCCGGAGATCATGCCCGCCACCGACGTGCGCCAGATCAGCCGCTTCGCCGAGCTCAGCGGGGCGTCCTTCCCGGCCGGCCTGGCGCTGCGCCTGGAGGCCGCCCGCGGCGACCGGGCGGCCGCGCACCGCATCGGCGTCGACCACGCCACCCGGATGGCCGAGCGCCTACTGAGCGAGGGCGCGCCCGGCCTGCACTACATCACCCTGAACCGCTCCACCGCCGCCCTGGAGATCCACCGCAACCTCGGGCTCGACCGGCCGGCGGGGGAGGAGCAGGCGTCCCGGGCCCCGGCACCCGCGGCCCGACCCCTGATCGGCAGTCCTGCCTGACGGGAGAGCGCCACGACCAGCGCCCGGGAGCCGGAACGCCCGGGCGGAGGCCCGGCCGAAGCAGGGCCTCCGATCAGTGCACGGTGACCTGGATGCTCTTGGAGATGTCGCACCTGTCCCCCTCGTACTTCGGTACGCCGGCAACGCAGCCCCCCTCGCCGAACAACCACGTCAGGGTGGTGGTTCCCGGCGCCAGGGCGGTGAAGGTCAGATCGAACTCGGAGGTGCAACCCGGCACGGGTGGGCAGGAGCTGACGACGAAGTCCTCACCGGGCCGCAGCACGCTGCCGTCGCCCCCCGAGTAGAGGTACCACCTCTTCTGCAGCGCGCCGTTGACCGTTCTGACGCCGAGCCGCTGTCCGACCGTCAGGGTCACCGCGCTGGTCGGATACGGGGAGGTGGCGTTCCACCCATTGTCGGGGAGGGGAACCTCCACCTGCGGCCGGGTGGCGGTGACGGCCGCGGGGCCGGCCGGGTCGGAGTCGGACCACCAGCCGTCGAGGTAGGAGACGAGCAGCAGGGCGACGGCCACGAGTGCCACCACGCTGGTGATGGTTCGGCGCATCAGCTGCCCTCTTCCCGGACTCGACGGCGCATGGTGATCAGGAGCGCGACCTCGGCCAGCCAGCGGGCGAACAGGACCTCGCGGCCGAGGTCCGCCCCGCCGGCCGCGGCGGCGCGCAGCCAGCCGCGGACCAGCTCGGCCGGCTCCCGGCCGATCACCGGTTCGGGCAGGTCGAGCGCGGCGGCGAAGCCGCCGGCCCGCACGTACTGCGCCAGGACGCCCAGGGGGTCGGGGCCGATGCGCAGGGCCTCGGCCTGGTAGGAGGCGGCGATGGCCGCCTCGCCGAACAGCACCCGGCGCGGGACTCCGTCGATCAGCAGGCCGCGGGTGAGGGCGGACTCGACGTCGTAGCCGGTCATCAGTTCGGTGTCGGGGAGGAAATCGGTCATTTCGGAAGCTCCGCGCCGTAGGGCCGGTTGATCTTCGCATCGCCGGTGAGGCCACCGGTATTGATGCTGTTGTGGATGAACTGGTCCTCGGTCACCCACACCGACTGGCCCCACGGGTTGTAGACCTGCAGGCGGTCGCCGTCCCGGGCCACGATCACCATCTGGTGGTAGCCGCCCTTGCTGGCCTCGTCGAAGGCGCAGAACGGCACCGGCTTGCCCTCGTCCAAGGCCTTCTCGATCCGGGTGACGGCCGCGCGCCGGTCGTCGTCGGTGTCCAGGTTGACGTACTCGTAGGTCGAGCCCGTGGCCTTCCCGAGGTTCTGGTTGGCGAGGAAGGTGTTGCCCTTCGGTCCGATCCCGCCGTTGTTCTCCGGGTAGACCTTCTGGCCGCCGTCGGCGAGCTGGCCCTGCTGGTACTGGCCGATGAAGAGCTGCTGGAGGCGCTGCTTGAAGTACTCGGGCGAGTCGGACCCCGGGACGTCGGTCATGTTGCCCGTGGTGAGCTGGAGCATCGTCACCGGGTCGATTTTGAGGCTCGCGACCACCGTCGAGGCGGCGACGCAGTCGTTGACGCTGCCCTGGCTGTAGATGTCGGAGCCGTCGAGGACCGTGGTGCCCTTGTAGGTCAGCCCGGTCGCCTGGGTGGTGGACTCCTCCCGCAAGGGATCCGAACCAAGCGCCGGGACCAGGTGTTCGGACAGCCAGCGCGGGTCGTCGCCGTGGGGGTGGATCAGCGCGGCGAACTGCTGGACGTCGGCCACCGGGTGCCCGGCCGCCAGGGCCTTCCAGAGGTAGGCGGCCTCCTCCGGCGACTTGGCGTCGGACAGGAGCTTCTGGAAGGCGAGCTGGTCGGTGCCGTTCATCACGGACATGAACTGCTTGGCGCGGTCGAGCTGGCCGTCCGTCAGGATGTAGTCGCCGTCCGCACCGCCGCCGGGGCCCTTCTCGTTCGCCAGCACCAGCGCCGCGAGGGGATCGATCGGCCCCTGTCCGGCGCGCTCGGTGCGGGCCCTGGCAGCGAGCTGGTTGAGCATGCTCGCGGCGTGGGTGCCGCTGCTCTCCGCCCGTTGGGCGGCCGAGATCCTGGTTCCCACGGCCGTGTTGGCGGGTTCGATGGCGGCGATGGCCTTGCCCATGTCGAAGGCGTCGTGGGCGAGGGACTTCTGCACGTTCTCCAGGGCGGTCACGCCCTGCGCGTCGGTGCTCTGGGCCCCTTCCAGATTGTCCGCCCAGGCGTTCAGCTCGGTGGCGGCCTGCTCCAACGACTTCTGGGAGACGCTCAGTTCGTTCGCCAGCGCCCGGATGGACTGGGTGGCGTTCTCGGCGACCGAGCCGGTCCAGGCGTTCGGCAGGCGGTTGTCGGCGACCTCCCCGAGGTCGGTGGACGCCTTGGCGTAGGCCTTGGCGGTCTCCGCGTACGCCTTGGCCCGCTCGCGTATCGCCCCCGGGTTCCCGGCCGGCCGGGGCACGGCCAGGGCCTTGTCGATCGCGCCGAGCAGTGCGGGGCCGATGAAGAGGCCGCCGCCGGGGTGGGTGATGGCCTGCTGCGCCTTCTGCAGGTCCGCGACCTTGCTCATCGGGACTGCGCCGGGGTCAGCGATGCGGCGAGCGTCGACTCCGCGGCGCGGTAGTTGGCGTTGGTGGCCGACATCTTCTGGACCAGTTGCGCCACGGCGCGCTGGGTGACGTGCAGTTCCTGGCTCCAGTTGGTGTCGAAGCCCGCCCACGCCTGGTCCACGCCGAACTCGCCGAAGTCGGCGGACTGGACGGGCGTCTGCGCGGTGTAGGACTGGTTGGCCGTGGCCAGGTCGGTCGCGACGTTGTTGAGTGCCGTCGTCACGTGCTCCAGCGCGTCGGGCTGGACGGTGTACCCCACCGAGTCGGGCATCGGCTGCTCTCCCCCAAGAAGCTCCATGGCTCGCCGTGATCGGACGAGCACGGTCGACGAGCATAGACGTAACCGGGGGAGCGCCGGTTCCGGGGTCGGTCCGGGGCGGGATGTCGGCGCGCCACGCGGCCCGATACCCCGTATGGGTATATCGTAACCGCGCCCAGCGGACTCCCACGGACGGTGCCCGGCGCGGGCGCCAACCGGGAAGGCGGACCACCATTCACGCGATCCTGCACGCGCTGTCCATCGCCGGATCGATGACCTGGGAGATCACCTGGGCCCTGATCCTCGGTTTCCTGCTCTCCGCCGTCGTCCAGGCCGTCGTCCACAAGGCCACCGTGGTCCGGCTGCTGGGCGACGACCGCCCCCGCACCCTCGCCGCCGCCGCCGGTCTCGGCGCCGCCTCCTCGTCCTGCTCCTACGCCGCCGTCGCCCTGGCCCGCTCGCTGTTCCGCAAGGGCGCGGACTTCACCGCGGCGATGGCCTTCGAGATCGCCTCGACCAACCTGGTGATCGAACTCGGCATCATCCTGGCCCTGCTGCTCGGCTGGCAGTTCACGGCGGCCGAGTTCGTCGGCGGACCGGTGATGATCCTGGTGCTCGCGGTGCTGTTCCGGCGGCTGCTGACCGACCGGCTGCTACAGGAGGCCCGCGAGCAGGCCGAGCACGGCCGGGCGGGCTCGATGGAGGGCCACGCGGCGATGGACATGTCGGTGGCGGGGGAGGGTTCCTTCGCCCGGCGGCTGCTCTCGGGGAAGGGATTCACCTCGGTCTCGCATGTCTTCGTGATGGAGTGGGCGGCGATCCTGCGGGACCTCGTCCTGGGCCTGCTCATCGCCGGCGCCATCGCCGCCTGGGTGCCCGACTCCTTCTGGCAGTCCTTCTTCTTCGTCGACCACCCGCTCGCGAGCAAGCTCTGGGGCCCACTGGTCGGCCCGCTGGTGGCGATCGCGTCGTTCGTCTGCTCGATCGGCAACGTGCCGCTGGCGGTGGTGCTGTGGAAGGGCGGGATCAGCTTCGGCGGAGTGGTCGCGTTCATCTTCGCGGACCTGCTGATCCTGCCGATCCTGAACATCTACCGGAAGTACTACGGGCGGCGGACGGCGCTGTTCCTGCTCGGCACCTTCTACGTGGCGATGGTCCTCGCCGGCTACTTCGTCGAACTCGTCTTCGGGGCCCTCGGCCTGATCCCGGACAACCGCGACGTGGAGATCCCGATGTCCGGCGTCCAGTGGAACTACACGACCTGGCTCAACATCGTCTTCCTGCTGCTCGCCGCCGCCCTGCTGGTCCGCTTCTTCCGCACCGGTGGCCGGGCGATGCTCCGCATGATGGGCGGAGCCCCGGAGGCGGACGGGTGCACGGGCCACGGTCACCACTGATGAGGTGTGCGCGAGAAGTCGGCCAGGCCGACTTCTCGCGCAGGGAGTTCAGACGCTGGGGATGTCCCCGGTCTTGATGGCGGTGACGAACGCCGTCCATGCGTCGGAGGGGAAGACGAGCGCGGGGCCGTTGGGGTCCTTGGAGTCGCGGACCGGGACGGTGTCAAGGAAGCCGTCCGCGACCTCGACACAGTTCCCCTGGTTGGCGCTGAACCTGCTCTTTCGCCAGATGGCGCGACGCAGGTCCAAACTGCTCTGGTCGATGATCATTACTCAAGTTCCTTTGTGATCTGCGCGATGAGTCGCCGTGACGGCGCAACGTCGAGTGCTGCTGCTCGCAGCCGATCAAAGGCCTGGTCATAGGCTGCGACGTCGTTATCTCGTTCGAGATAGAGGCTACTCGTCAGCGCCTCGGTGTACACCACGTCGAGATCTCCCCGAACAGGAAACTCCAGAGTCGCGAACGACCCATGGACGCCAGCGTGAGCCCCGGCGGAGAACGGCACCACCTGCAAGGTCACGTGTGGCTCGCGCGAGGCGGCGATGAGCTGCTGCAACTGCTTGGCCATGATGGCTTGGCTGCCGATCAGGCGCCGGAGAGCGGCCTCATCCACGATCGCCCATAGCTTCAGCGGATTCTCTCGCCGAAGTGTCGCGTTCTGGCGAGCCAAGCGCACATCGACCAGTGCGTTGATCTCGTCAGGCGTGGCGTCGGACTCAAGCTGCCGGATCAGCGCTCGCGCGTAGTCGGCAGTCTGGAGCAGCCCTGGCACGAGCGACGACTCGAAGTTCCGAATCGAAACTGCTTCCGCCTCGAAGCTGATGAACGAAGCGTAGTGCTGTGTGATCACATCGGAGTAGGGCTGCCACCACACCCTACGCTTGCCCTCGCGCGCCAGCGTCGCGAGCGCCTCGCGGGTCTCCGGATCTGTGACCTGGTAGACGTCGAGCAGCATCCCGACCTCGTTCGCGCGCACGCCATATCGGCCGTTCTCCAGCCGGCTGACCTTGGACTGGTGCCAGCCGAGCCGGGCCGACACCTCGTCAACCGTGAGGCGTAGGTCCTCCCGAATCTTCCGGAGCTTCGCACCCAGCATTCGGCGGCGCACCGTCGGCATTGCGGTCACGCTCCGACCTCCCCTCATCGCGCTCTGTTGTTGCATCACAGTTTGGCGCGACGGTGGGAGTGTCGTCACGTCAGATTCAAAAGAGCATATGCGAATTGATGTTCAGGGTTGCGAGGTGACGCACGCAAGGAGCAAGCTACTCGCCGTAGTGTGACGCACTACACAGCGTGATCCTCGCGGCTCATCGCTCGGGCATCCCTTTGCCCTCCGCCGCCTTCGGATCGCGAACTTTCCCACCACCCCCGGAGGAGGCCCCGCCATGCCCGGAACCTTGGAGAAGCCGCCCGCCCCCACCAACCCGTACTCGTGGTGGCTGCCCAGGCACCACAAGTCCGCCGGGTTCGCCCGGCGGTTGCTCCGAACCTTCCTCGCCGGCCAGCCTGACGGTGAACGGTTCCTCGACTCCGGCGAGTTGGTGCTCGGTGAGCTCGTCACCAACGCGGTCCTCCACGCCAAGACCCCGCCGGGGCGGCTCATCTTCATCCGGTTCGAACTCGACCCCGACTCGCTTCGCATCGAGGTGCACGACGCCGACGCCAACCAGCCGTCCGTGCCGCACCCCGCCACCGAGCAGGACGAGAGGGGGCGCGGGCTCTGGCTCGTTTCCCAGCTGGCGTCCGGCTGGGGCTGCGGCCCCCGCGCTGGTGGCATCGGCAAGATGGTGTGGGCGTTGATCGACGGGGGCTCGCAGTGAGCGTCGAACTCCCCTTCCCCGTCAGCGTCGAGATCAAGGGCGTCGCGAAGGTCGCCACCTTCGCCAAGCTCCCCGATGCCCTCGACGCCGTCCGCGCCGGCCTCGCCCGGCTCCCGCTGGACGAGGACCAGGCCGGCTACCTCGCCGACTACTTCTCCCCGGCCTCCGCCGAGCGGATCGCCCACCAGCTGATCCACATCGGAGTGGTCGGCGTGATCGCCTTCCTCGGGATCCACGCCCACCCCATCTACCTGCGCCCGGCGACGGACCCCGAGTGATCCGGCGACTCACCTGGGTCCGCATCGAGATGTGGTGGTGTCTCAGCGCCCAGTTCTCCCGCCCGGTCCGCGCCGTCAGCCCCCGCCGCCAGGCCGCCCATGCCGAGATGCAGCTCTGGGCGGCCACCCCGGGCAACGCCGAAGCCCTTCTCCGCACGGTGCTCCGGCAAGCCGCCCGAGGGTGAGCAGCGGTGCCGGGCGATCCCTCCCGGACCGCCCGGCACTTTCCGTCTGGGCATGTTCATCCGAGTAATCTGCCCAACTGTGAACGACACCTACGGCCTGCTCGCTGGCCTGGCGCAAGCCGGGAGCATCACCGCACTGCGCGGCCTGCTGCCCGAAGTCGTGCCATGGGTTGTGTCCCTGCCCAGTGAGGACATCGAGACCCTGCTCACCGAACTGACCGACACGGCACACAATGAGGCGGATCCGGACAACCTCGCCCCGATCGCGGTGCTGCTCGCCCAGTGGAAGCGCAGCGCCGAGATCCACGCGGACCCCGCGTTGCATGCCCGTCTCGCCTGCGAGCCCGAGGGTGACCTCGGGCCCGTCCCCGTCCCCGAGTTGGCCGACTGACCCGACCAAGGGTGTGAACGACACCGTGCCGGGCGATCCCGGATTCGGGATCGCCCGGCATCTTCCGTTGGGAAGCGCGGTCAGTGCTGGTGGGCGCCCGTGTCCCCCGTGGCAGCGATGGTGGTGCCGTCGGCCGTCAGGGTGAAGGCCGCCGTGCGGACGGTGTCCTGGTGCTTGAAGTCCAGGAAGAGGCGGTAGCTTCCGGCGCTCGGGGCGGTGGTGGTGAAGCCGATCTCCGGGCCCGGGGCGGTGGTGTCCGGGTGGACGTGCAGGTAGGCGAGGTCGCCGGCGCGGAGGGCGACCAGGTGGCCGTACGCCCCGAGGTAGGGCTGGAGGTCGGTGACCGGCCGGCCGTCCTTGCTGACGCTCAGGGTGAGCCGGCCGCTGCGCCCGGGGGCGAGGTCGCCGCCGAGGGTGACGGTGTAGCCGTCGACGGTGACGGTCCGTCCGGTCTGCGGGAGCGGGGCCGGGCGCAGGTCGCCGGCGGCGTGCAGGTCGGCGCCGAGGGTGAGGCCCTCGGCGGCGCCGGCCGGGGTGAAGTCGGCGAACACCCGGTACTCCCCGGCTGCGGGGACGGCGGTCGGGGCGCTCCAGGTGCCATCGGCGCCGAGGGTCGGGTGCAGGTGCTGGTAGGTGGAGAGGTCGCGCGGGGCGACAATCAGGTGCAGCTCCTTTTCGTGCTGCGGCTGGTAGGCGGTGACCGGCCGG
Organism: Kitasatospora sp. NPDC085464; assembly: GCF_044541955.1. NCBI lineage: Bacteria > Bacillati > Actinomycetota > Actinomycetes > Kitasatosporales > Streptomycetaceae > Kitasatospora > Kitasatospora sp. NPDC085464. The sequence continues at coordinate 162,578 of NZ_JBITTM010000010.1, read as the reverse complement.
CCGTCGGCGCCGAGGATGCGGAACCGCAGGTCGGTGGGGGAGCCGGCGGTGACGAAGGGGTTCTCGACGCTGAGCGTGTAGCCGCGTTCGGAGATCTGCAGCCCGCCGGGCAGGTGCTCGGGGGCGGCGCCGCCTCCCGCGTCCTCGGCGTGTCCGGTGTGTCCGGCGTTCCCGGTGCTCCCGGTGTCGTGTCCGGCGTGCCGGGCCGTGGCGGGCTGGGGGGAGGTGCCGCTGCCGGTGGCGTTGCCGACGCCGAGGGCGAGGCCGAACGCGGCGGCGAGGCCGGCGGTGAAGGCGGTGATGCGCAGCGCGGTGTTCATGGCGGGGTTCTCCTCGGGCGTACGGGCGGGCGGGCGTACGGGCAGTCCGGCGCGGGGCCCGGCCCCGCTCGGCGTCCATGAGTGAATACCCCATGGGGGTATCAAGTCAAGCGGATCGAAGCGGCGAAAAATACCCACTGGGGGTATCGGCCAGGGCTTGCTCTCGATACCCCTAGGGGGTATAAATGAACCCGGCACCGCCCGATACCCCTGCGAGGTATGAAGGCCCGGCCACCGAACGCACCGCACGACCGGCAAGACGACTGTCACGAGGAGCGACGATGACTACGCAGGCACCCGCCTCCGCGGAGGTGGAACTCTCGATCGGCGGAATGACGTGCGCCTCGTGCGCGGCCCGCATCGAGAAGAAGCTCAACCGGATGGACGGGGTCGCCGCCGGCGTCAACTACGCCACCGAGAAGGCGAAGATCTCCTTCGAGGACGGCGTCGAGGTCGCCGACCTGATCGCCACCGTCGAGGCCACCGGCTACACCGCGGCGCTGCCCGAGCCCCCGGTCGCCGAGGGCCCGGACGGCGAGCGGACCCGGCCGGCGGACGAACTGGCCCAGCTGCGCGCCCGGTTGTTCACCGCGGTGGCGCTCGCCGTGCCGGTGATCGCGATGGCGATGGTCCCGGCCCTGCAGTTCGACAACTGGCAGTGGCTGTCGCTGACCCTGGCCGCCCCGGTCGTCACCTACGCCGCCTGGCCGTTCCACCGGGCCGCGTTCACCAACGCCCGGCACGGCGCCGCGACGATGGACACCCTGGTCTCGCTCGGCACCGGCGCCGCGTTCCTGTGGTCGCTGTGGGCGCTGTTCCTCGGTGACGCAGGGATGCCGGGCATGCGGCACGGCTTCGAGTTCACCATCGCCCGCAGCGACGGCGCGTCGAACATCTACCTGGAGGCGGCGGCCGGCGTCACCGCCTTCATCCTGGCCGGGCGCTACTTCGAGGCCCGCTCCAAGCGCACCGCCGGTGCCGCGCTCAAGGCGCTGCTGGAACTGGGCGCCAAGGACGTGACGGTGCTCCGCGGCGGGGCCGAGGTGCGCATCCCGATCGCCGAACTCGCCGTGGGCGACCGCTTCGTGGTCCGGCCGGGCGAGAAGATCGCCACCGACGGCCTGGTGGTCGAGGGGGCGTCGGCGGTGGACGCCTCGATGCTGACCGGTGAGTCCGTCCCGGTCGAGGTCGGGGTCGGCGACAGTGTCACCGGCGCCACCGTCAACGCCGGCGGCCGGCTGGTGGTCGAGGCCACCCGGGTCGGCGCCGACACCCAGCTGTCCCGGATGGCCAAGCTGGTCGAGGACGCGCAGAACGGCAAGGCCGCCGCGCAGCGCCTCGCGGACCGGATCTCCGCCGTCTTCGTGCCGATCGTGATCACCCTCGCGGTGGCCACCCTCGGCTACTGGCTGGGCACCGGCGAGGGCTGGACCGCCGCCTTCACCGCCGCCGTCGCCGTGCTGATCATCGCCTGCCCGTGCGCCCTGGGCCTGGCCACCCCGACCGCGCTGCTGGTCGGCACCGGCCGCGGCGCCCAGCTGGGCGTCCTGATCAAGGGCCCGGAGGTCCTGGAGTCCACCCGCAAGGTCGACACCGTCGTCCTGGACAAGACCGGCACCGTCACCACCGGCCGGATGACCCTGATAGCCGTCCACACCACCGGCAGCACCACCGAGGCCGAGGTGCTGCGCCTGGCGGGTGCCCTGGAGCACGCCTCCGAGCACCCGATCGCCCGGGCGATCGCCGACGCCGCCGCCAAGGCCGGCGAACTGCCCGCCGTCGAGGGCTTCGAGAACGTCCCCGGCCTGGGCGTCCAGGGCGTGGTGGACGGCCACGCGGTGGTGGCCGGTCGGGAGGCACTGCTCAACGAGTGGTCGCAGTACCTGTCGGAAGGCCTGGTCGGGGTCAAGCGCGCCGCCGAGGCGGCCGGCCGCACCGCGATCGCGGTCGGCTGGGACGGCGAGGCGCGGGCCGTCCTGGAGGTCGCCGACGCGGTCAAGCCGACCAGCGCCGAGGCGATCGGCAAGTTGCGCGCACTGGGCCTGACCCCGGTGCTGCTGACCGGTGACAACCGGCGGGTCGCCGAGGCCGTGGCGGCCGAGGTCGGCATCGCGCCGGAGCACGTGATCGCCGAGGTCATGCCGCAGGACAAGGTCGACATCGTCAAGCGGCTGCAGGCCGAGGGCAAGGTCGTCGCGATGGTCGGCGACGGCGTCAACGACGCCGCGGCCCTCGCCCAGGCCGACCTCGGCCTCGCGATGGGCACCGGCACCGACGCCGCGATCGAGGCCGCCGACCTCACCCTCGTCCGCGGCGACCTGCTGGCCGCGGCGGACGCCATCCGGCTCTCCCGCCGGACCCTCGGCACCATCAAGAGCAACCTGTTCTGGGCGTTCGGCTACAACGTCGCCGCCCTGCCGCTGGCCGCGGCCGGGATGCTCAACCCGATGATCGCGGGGGCGGCGATGGCGTTCTCCTCGGTCTTCGTGGTCGGCAACAGCCTCCGACTGCGCCGCTTCCGCTGAACGGGCCTTCCGCTGAACGGGCCTTCCGCTGAACGGCTTTCGCTGAGCGGCTTCTGCTGCGCCGCTTCCGTTGAGCGGCCTCCGCTGAACCGCTTCCGCCGTGCCGTGCGGACTCCGGACCACTCTCCACCGCCGGGCCGGGGCCCCGGAACCCCGCCGGGGCTCCGGGGCCCCGGCGTTTCCGGGGTGCGGCCGGTCAGTCCTCCGGCAGCTCCACCGCCTGCCAGCGGTACGCCGCGTCCTCCTGCCAGACCTGCAGTTCGCCCTCCACCACCGCGGCCAGGCAGAGCCGCCAGTCGTCGCCCATCGCGAGCGCCACCCGGGTGGCCGGGCGCAGGGTGGGCCGCCACCAGCGGGGGCGGCGGGAGGCGCCGCCGGCCGGGAGCCGCAGCCGTATGCCGCCGGCGCCGGCCAGGGCGATGGTCGGACCGCCGCGGTGGCCCGCCATGGCGATGTCGAGGGAGGGTTCGCCGTCGCCGATCTCGGTGCCCGGCCCGGCGGAGCCGAGGGTGTGCAGCTGGACGGAGCCGTCCGGCCGCAGGGTGGCGGCCTGCGGGCCGGCGGAGGTGCGGGCCAGCGCCCCGGCGCGCAGCGCGCCCTCCGGGCCGACCGGGGTGGGCGGTTCGGTGGTGCCGGGCCGCTGGCCCAGCACCCGGCCGTGGTGCTCGACCAGGACCAGCCAGCAGCCGGGCCGTTCCTCCAGGGCCGCGAGCACCCGGTCGGCGGAGCAGCCGGGCAGCTCGTGACCGGTGAGGGTGAGGCCGGGCGCCCAGCGGTAGGAGCGCAGCGCGCCGCCGACGGCCGTCCAGACCGTCATCTCCCCGGCCGGACCGACCGCCCCGGCCAGCCCGTTGACCCCGCGCGCCGCCTCCCACCAGCCGGCCGCCGTGCCGACCCAGAGGGTGTTGCCGCGGTCCTCGGCGCAGACCACCAGCTCGCCCTGGCGCCCGGCCCAGCCTGCCGCCAACTCCCTTACGGCTCCGGGCCCCTGTCCGGCGGGCAGCAGTCGGCCGGTGTGGCCGGGGCCGGCCAGCGCGGTGCCGCCGGAGCCGCCGGTGACCACCAGCGGGCGGCCGGTGCGGTCGGGCAGCACGGCCAGTCCCGCGGTACGGGCCACCGGTCGGTGCGAGCGCAGCAGTTCGCGGCCGCGGGCGGCCCACGGGCCGAGCGGGGAGGGGCGGCGCTCCGGGTCGCGGGCCAGCGGCTCGCACGCCCAGCGCGCCAACTCCTCGCCGTAGCCGGCCGCCAGCAGCTCGGCGCGGGCCTGCTCGGCGGCGAGCCGGTGGTCGAGCCGGCCGTGGTCGGGCAGCAGCAGGGTGCGGGCGAGGGTGCCGACCGCGAACAGGTCCTTGGCGGTGGTCGGGAAGCCGCCGACCTGCTCGGCCTCCGGCGGAACGTGCCCGGGGGTGAACACCGCGACGGTCAGGGTGTGGTCGAGCGGGGCGAGGAAGGTCAGGTCGATCAGCTTGACCTGGCCCTGGCCGTCCACCAGGACGTTGGCGGGGGAGATGTCGCGGTGCACCCAGCGCTTGCGGTGCAGCTCGTCGACGATCCGGCAGAGCCGGGCCAGCACCTCGGCCACCGCCGCCGGACCGCCGCGCTGGCCGCGCGCCCAGGTGTGCAGCGGCGCGCCCTCGACCCAGGGCGAGATCTGGTAGCCCAGCAGCCCGGCGGAGGGCGCCGCGCCGGGCCGGTGCGGGGAGGGGCCGAGCAGGAAGCTGGGCACCACCAGGTCGGTGACGCCCAGCCGGTGCGCGTTGTGCGACACGTCGTCCCAGCGCCCGAGCCAGCGCCGCACCTCGGACGGGTCGCGCTCCAGCATGATCTTCGCGGCGACCAGTTCCTTGCGACCGTTGTGGCCGGTGCGCACGGCCCGCCACACCTCGGCCTCGCCGCCCCGGTGGTGGAACTCCAGGAGTTCGTACTGCTCGGGGTCGAACTCCGGCCCGAACCGGAGCCCGGGCACCCAACGCGACTCGGACACACGACCCCCGACGTTATGAACCGCTCGACGCTGCTGACTGCCCGGTCGACGGCCGCTCGATGCTTTCGACGAACCGCTGTTGGTGCGCTTGTTCACGTCCTGCTCATGCGTTGCCCAGGATAGTGCTCTTTCCTGTTCGTCTGTCCGATCGAGGGCCTATTCTGATGGCGCCCGAGCAACATCACGACACGACGTCAACTCATGATCGTTCGAACCTCGTTGATCATGGAGGCGACGACATCCTGACACAGGGGGACGGTGCATGGCGCTGCTAGCGGTGCTGCTGATCGTGGTGGCACTGGCCGGTGCGGCCGTCGTCGTACTGGCGCGCCGCCGAGGAGCCCTGGACGCCGACGCGGTGGCGAGAGCCCTGGCCGCGGCCGCCGAACAGCTCACCGCCGGGAAGGCCGCCCAGGCCCGCCGCCGCTACGCCCGACTGGCGAAGCGACTCGCCGCCGGGCCCGCCGAACTGGGCCCGCAGCGCGGCCTCGCGCTGCTCGGCCAGGCCGAGGCGACCATCCCCACCGGCGACCGGGCGGCCACCCTCGCCCTGCACCGCGAGGCGTTCCCGCTGCTCGCCGACCCGGCCCGCCAACTGCCCCGGTGGAGCCTGCGCCACCTCGCCGAGGAGCGGATGCGGGGCGGTGAGCGGATCCCGGCCGACGGGAAGCCGCAGACCGGGGAACGGCCCCGGGCCCAGGACGGCGACCTCGGACCGCTACTCGCCTTCCTCCAGGCCACCGCCGCCGGCGCCGAACCCGGCGAGGAGGCCCAGGCCGCCGCCCGCGCCCTCGACTGGCTGCAGCGCCGCTGCCGGGAGGGCTCCGCCGAGCAGCGCGAGGAGGCCACCGTCCGCGCCCTCGCCGCCCTGCCCGGCCGCGACTGGCCGGTGCTCGCCCGCGCCGCCCTGCTGCAGGAGACCGGCCGGCTCGCCGAGGCCGAGATGCTGGTCGCCGACTCCGTCCGCGGCGGCAGCGGCGAGCTCCACTTCCGCTGGGGCATCCACCACTACAACCGGCACCGGGACGGAGCCGCCGTCGCCGCCTTCGACGAGGCGCTGCGCATCGGCCCCGGCGAGCCCTCCCCGTGGGGGCGCGGCCCGGCGCTGCGCACCGACTGCCTGCTCTTCCGCGGCCTGGCCAAGCAGCGGCACGGCAACACCGACGGCGCCTGGAGCGACTTCGCGGCCGCCACCGCGGAGAGCCCGACCGACCCGCGCCCCCGCTACGCCCTCGGCCGGCTCGCCCTGCTGCTCGGGGCCGACGACCAGGCCCGGGAGCAGTTCACCGCCGCCCTGACCGTCCAACCCTCCTTCGCCCCGGCCCGGTTCGGCCTCGCCCTGGTGCACGAACGGGCCGAGCGCCACGCCGAGGCCGCCGCCGACTACCGGGCCGGCCTCGACCGGGCCCCCGACTGGCGCCCCGCCCGGGTCCGGCTCGGCGCCGCCCTGCTCGCCGCCGGTCGGACCGCCGAGGCCGAGCCGCTGCTGCGCGCCGAGTCCGACACCGAACCGGGCAGCCGCTGGACCGGCATCGCCGCCTTCCACCACGGCCTCGCCCTCGCCCGCACCGACGACCCGGCCGGCGCCCTCGCCCGCTGGGAGCCGCTGGACGACGAGGACCTGAGCGAGCGCCGGGCCCTGGCCCGCGACCGGCTCGCCCGCACCCGGCTGGCCGGGGACCCGGTCGCCGCCCGCGAACTCTGGCAGCGGGCCGCCGCCGAGCACCCGGCCGCCCCCGGCTACCGCGCCGCGCTGCGCGAGGCCGCCCTCCGCGAGGCCGCCCATCTGCTGGTCACCGGCCGCGACCGCCCCGAGTCGCGGGCCGGCGCCACCGCCGCGCTCGCCCTCGCCGACACCCTGCCCGGCGCCCTGACCCACCGCCAGGCCCGGCTGCGCGCCGCCCTGGCCCTGGCCGAGGGCAAGACCGAGCCGGTCGGCACCCTGCTGGACGCCGGCAGCGGCCTGCGCGACCGCTACCACCTCGCCGCCGTCGCCCTGCTGGCCGGCCGCCCGGCCCGGACGATCGCCCTGCTCGGCCCGCCCGACCCGAACGGCGACCCGGCGACCGCCCGGCTGCGCGCCCTGCTCGCCGAACGGGCCGGCAACTGGGCCGCCGCGCTGGAGTGGTACCGGAACTTCCTGACCGCCGCGGCGCCACCGGGAGCCGCCCGTGCGGCGGAGCCCGCCGGCGACTGCGCCGCCTGCGACCGGCCCGCCACCGGCGCCTGCGCCGGCTGCGGCCGCGAGGCGTGCACCGACCACCTGCACACCCCGGAGGGCGCCGGCTCGCCCCGCTGCGTCCGCTGCGCCGGTCCCGCGCTGCGCGCCGTCCTGGACTGCGCCCGCCGTACCGGCGCGCCCGAGCAGGCCGAACCCGTCCTCGCGGCCTGGGCCGCGGCGCTCGGCGACAGCGCCGCCGCCGCAGCGGTCCGGCTCGACCTCGCCCTGCTGCGCGCCGAACTCGGCCGCCACGACGAGGCGCTGGCCGATCTCCCCGCGGACGCCGCGGCCGTCCGCGCCGCCGTCCTGATCCGCCGGGCCGGCGCCGCCCTCGCCGCCGGCCGGCCCGGACGGGCCGCCGGCGACCTGCGCCAGGCCCTCCGCCTGGCCCCCGGCCACGCGCGGGCCACCGAGACCCTCGTCCTGCTCGCCGAGCACGAGGCGCACCAGCACGCCATCGAGGGCCGCCACCGCGAGGCCTGGGAGGCCTACCGCGACCTGCTGCTCAAGGACCCGGCGCACCCCCGGCTGCTGCACGCCCTCGGCCTGGCCGGCTACCGGCTCGCGACCGCGTCCGGGGCGGCTGCCTCCGGGGCCGACGGGTCCGAGAGTGCCGCGTCCGAGAGTGCCGCGTCCGGGAATGCCGCGTCCGGCGCGGCCCGGGACGAGGTCTGGGCCTGGACGCTCGGCTGCCTGGTCGCCGCCCTGCACCAGCCCGAACTGTGGGCCGAGTCCGCCCGGATCACCGGCCGCACCCCCGAACCGCAGCGGCTCGCCGCCGCCCGCACCGGGCTCATCGACCGGCTGCGGGACGACCTGCGCGCCCTCGACCGGGCCGCCGGCCGCAGCGGGGACGAGGTCTCCGCCTGGACGCTGCGCCTCGGCATGGAGGCCCACACCGCCGACGCCTTCGCCCAGGAGGACCTCCGAATAGCCCTGCCCGGCTGCCCCTCCCGCCGCCTGACGGTCGGCCCCACGCTCGACCGGCTGTTCCGCGCGGAGCCCGAACTCGCCGCCTGGGCCGAGGCGTTCGAGCAGGCCGTACGGTCCTGGCGGCAGCCCGCCGGCGCCGGCGCCCCCGGCCCGGCCCGCGCACTCGGCCTCTTCGGCGAGCTCGGCCCGCAGCGCTACCTCCAGCTGCAGGGCCGCCAGGCCGCCGCCGTCGCCGCCCTGGACGCGGTGCCCCAGCAGCGGCGCGGCGAGGACTGGCAGTCGCTGCTCGGCGAGTCGCTGGTCAGCCAGGCCCGTGAGCACCACCGCAACCAGGACTGGCGGGAGGCCCTGGACTGCCTCACCCGGGCCGGGGCCGTCCCCGGCGCCGCCCTGCCCGCCGACTCGGCCGCCATCGCCGCCGAGTCCGGCGTCCGGGCCGCCCGCGCGCTGCTCAAGAGCACCGTGGACGACCAGCCGGGAGCGGCCGAGCTGCTGGAGAAGGCGTACGCGCTCGCGCCGGACGACCCCGAGGTGCGCGGCGACCTCGGCGCCACCTACGCCCAGTGGGCCCGCAAGATCAACAACGAGGACAAGGACTACCCCCGCGCCCTGGAGCTGCTGCAGAAGAGCCTGGAGCTCGTCCCCGGCGACCCGACGGCCCGACACTTCCTGGAGGCCGCCCTGGGCAACCGGGCCGGCCAGCTCAGCCGCCCCGAGGCCTCCGACGCCGAGCTGGAAGAGGCCGCCGACGCCTGGCGGGCGCTGATCGCCCTCAACCCCGACCCGGACCACCGGCTCGGCCTCGCCTTCGTGCTGCGCCACCTCGCCCGCTCGGCCGCCTTCGCCGACGACCGCGGCCGCGCGGTGCGCCGCATGGCCGAGGCGCTGGACGCCGACCCGGAGTGGGACGGCGACGCCGAGCACGAGGCCCCGCGCCGGGTCGCGGTGATGCTCGCCAACCACGTGCTCGACGCCATGGGGGACAAGCCGTTCTCCGCCCAGGCCGCCGTGCTGCAGAAGGCCAAGTCGTACGACGACTCGACGGACATCCGCCGCCTGATGGTCAGCGTCTGGCGCGGCGAGGCCATCGGCCACTACGAGGCCCGCCGCTACCAGGAGGCGCTCCGGCTGCTGGAGGAGGCGCTCGGGCTGTCCCGCACCCCGGAGGACGACGACAAGCTGCACCGCGAACTCGGCATCGTCTACGGCTCGTACGCCGTCCAGCGGGCCAACGCCCGGCAGCTGCGGGAGGCCCGCGATCTGGCCCGCAAGGCCGTCGAGCACAACCCGGAGGACCTGGAGCTGCGCGCCATGCAGCGGCGGATCAACTCGCTCTACTGACGGCAACCGCACGGCAGTTGCCGTCGTCCTAGACCGTGCGCCCCGGCGCCGGCCGCCGTCCGGGCCGTCGGGACCGGCCGGTCGGGGCCGGCCCGCCGAGAGCCGTCCGCCGAGACCCCAGCCCGCCGAGAGCCCACCCGTCCTGAGTCGTGAGTCCTGAGTCGTGAGTCGTGATCGTGAGGAGAGGGAGCGCCCGCCATGCCACTGCCTGAACCGTCGCCGTACGAGGTCCTGGGCATCCCGCTCACGGCCGGTGTGCGCGAGATCAACCTCGCCGTCGGACCGGCGATGCGGGCGGGCCGGCACACCCGCCAGCAGATCCAGGAGGCCGCCGCGCTGCTGCGGAACCCGGACCGGCGGCTGGAGTCCGACCTCCAGCAGCCCCTCCCGCCGGAGCCCGTCGACCGGGCCGCCGACCTGCTGGCCCCGGCGCTCGCCGAACCGCTGCTGGTGATCGAGCGCCCGCCGCTGCCGCCCGTCCCCGCCCTGCTGACGCTGCACCGCGCCGAGCTGGCCGCCGACTTCGCCGAGCCCGCCCCGCCGGGCACCGACCCCGAACCGCCCGTCCCCGCCCGCTACGCGGCCGACCTGTCCGTGCTGCCGCAGATCGAGGTACCCGAATGACCGACGCACCGACCGCATCCCCGCTCGACGGCCACCGGCGGCTGGAGATCCCGCCGGGCGTCGAGGAGGTCGACCTGGAGCGGAAGTTCGTCCAACTGCTCTTCCGGTCCTCCCTCCTGGGGAGCAAGCTGACAGAGCAGCGGCAGACCGCCCGGGCCGAGCAGCGCGACCTGCTGGGCATCCTGGTCGAGGTGGACGACGCGCTCGCCGCCCTCGGCCTGGACCGCGAGCTGGTCGCACTGGGACGCGGTGAGGGCATCGAGGCCACCCGGCGGCGGCTGCTCGGCCGGCTCGCCAAGGCCAAGGTCCGTCCGATGCGGCTGGAGGGCATGCCGGCGGACCCGGAGCTGACCGAGATCGTCGGCACCGAGGTCCGGCCCGGGGTGGTGCCGGAGACGGTGGTGCGGACGGTGGTCACCGGGTTCTTCTGGGAGGACGAGGTGCTGCGGCGGGCCCAGGTGGTGGTCGCCGCACCGGAGCCGGAACGGGCGCCCGACGCGCAGGCGCTGCAGTCCGACGCCGCCGGGGAGCCCGGGGCCGTGCCGGACGGACCCGCCGTCGAAGCGGCCGAAGCACCCGAAGCCGCCTTGACGGTCGAAGCGGTCGAAGCACCCGAAGCACCCGAAGCCGCCGAGACGACCGTGCCGGCCGAGGCCGCCGGAGCAGGCGATCCCGCCGCCGCGCAGCCCGTCCGCGCCCAGCCCAAGGCGGCCCCGCCCCGGGCCCGCCGCAAGGCGACGGCCGCGGGCAAGCGGGCCAAGCGCAAGAAGTAGCCAGGACCACGAGGGGCAAGAGGGGAACGACATGTACCGCACACTCGGCATCGACCTGGGCACCACCAACTCCGTGGTCGCCCACCTGCGCCGGGGCGAGCCGGAGATCATCTTCAACCGGCAGAACCAGGAGGCCACGCCCTCCGTCGTCGGCAGCGGCCGCAAGGGCGAGCTGCTGGTGGGCTCCACCGCGCGCAGCCGGATCGCCATCGACGGCGCCAACGTGATCCGCTCGGTCAAGCGCTTCATGGGCCGCAAGTTCAAGGACCCGCAGGTGCAGGCCGCCCTCAAGGAGGTCGACTACAAGGTCACCGCGGGCACCGACGGTGACGTCAACGTCTGGTTCAACGGCCGCTCGTACACTCCGATCGAGATCTCCGCGATCGTTCTGCACCGGCTCAAGGAGGACGCCGAGCAGCGCTTCGGCGAGCCCTTCCACCGCGCCGTCATCACCGTCCCCGCCTACTTCGGCGAGCGGCAGGTCGCCGCCACCCAGGAGGCGGGCCGGATGGCCGGGCTGCACGTGCTGCGGATCATCAACGAGCCGACCGCCGCCGCGCTCGCGTACGGGATCACCTCCGAGGCGGGCGACGAGGGCAGGACCGTGCTGGTCTACGACCTCGGCGGCGGCACCTTCGACATCTCCATCCTGCTGCTGGTGCCCGGTTCGGTGTCGGTGCTCGGCATCGAGGGCGACAACCTGCTCGGCGGCGACGACTTCGACCGGGCGATCACCACCGCGCTGCTGGAGGACATCCGCGAGGAGTACGGCTCGGACTACCAGCCCGACCTGCGCGACCGTCCGAAGATCGCCTCCACCGCCGAGACCATCAAGATCGAGCTCTCCAACCAGGAGTCCTCCGAGGTCATCCTGCCCGGTCTCGGCGCCGGACAGCTGGTGCTGGAGACGGAGTTCGAGCGCGCCCGCTTCGAGGAGCTGATCGAGACCCAGATCGAGCGGACCATCGAGCTGACCCACAAGGCCATCATGCAGGCCAACCTGACCGTCGGGGACATCGACGAGGTGGTGCTGGTCGGCGGCTCGACCGCGATCCCGCTGGTCGCCCGGAGGCTCGGCGAGGTGTTCGGCCCCCGCCGGATCCGGCGCGGCGTCAACCCGATGCAGTGCGTGGCGCTCGGCGCGGCCGTGCAGTCCGCACTGGTCGGCGAGGTGGAGTGCCCGGAGTGCCGGGCCCCCGGGGACCTCTCCGCCTCCAACTGCGCCAACTGTGCGACCTCCCTGCTCGGCGGTGACCGGGTCTCCTGCCCGACCTGCCACATCCCGGTCGACTCCGCGGCCGCCGACTGCCCCAAGTGCGGCCAGGAAACGGGTGGTTCGGCCGGCGGCGCGACCGTCCCGAAGCAGGTCCAGGACACCACCGTGGTCCGCAGCGACAACTGCCCGCGCTGCGGCACCCCGGCGGCCCCCGGCGTCACCGCCTGCGAACTGTGCGGCGAGGCGCTCAACTCGGCCGCCCCCGGCCTGACCAAGGTGATCTCCACCGCCGCCGAGGACGTCGGCCTGCGCTGCGCCTCCTGCGCCGTGGTCAACCCGCCCGGCAGCGAGACCTGCACCGGCTGCGGCGAACTGATGCAGGTGACCAACCCCTTCGACATCACCCCGAAGAACCTCGGCATCGAGCTCAACGACGGCCGGCTCGCCGTCATCATCCCCAAGAACACCAGCTACCCGACGAGTTCGCCGGTCAGCCGGGAGTTCGTGGTCTCCGGCAGCGGCCGGCAGCGGCTGGAGGTGGCGGTCTACGAGGGCGAGCACGAGATCGCCCAGCAGAACGAGCTGATCGGCCACCTCACCCTGCGCCTGCCCGAGGGCCTGGGCGGACGCACCCCGGTGGAGGTCTCCTTCGGCCTCGACCGCGACCGCACCATCACCCTGTCGGTACGGATCCAGGGCGGCGCGGAGAAGACCGTCAAGCTGGAACGGGTCACCCTGGACCCGGAGCTGAAGGTGCAGGTCGAGGAGCAGCAGCGGCAGATCGAGACCTTCACCGACCGCTGGGGCGGGGAGCTGACCGAGGCCGAGATGCGCGAGGCGCAGCGGCTGATGGACTCCCTGGACGACCTGGCGGCCGGTCAGACCCGCGGCCAGTCGGTGGACGAGGCGCTGGAGCGGGCCCAGCGCCAGCTCAAGGCCCAGCGCTGGGTGCGCGGCTCGGAGGCGTACCTGAGCCTGTTCATCCACTACTGCGAGAAGCACCTCGACCCGAGCGACCTGGACCGGCTGCGGTCGGTCTCCGCCGAGCTGCGGCTGCGCCGCGAGGCGGCCGACTGGGAGGGCGCGATGCGCGCGGCCCAGCGGGCGGACGAGCTGTGCGACTCGCTCGGTCACACCATGCGGATGCTGACCATGTGCAACGTCTACGTGACCCAGAACATGGTCTCGCCCGCCCTGGGGCAGCTGATCATGGCGGAGCTGCGCGGCCTGGACGCCGCCGTGGAGACGCCCAACATGGAGGAGGTCAACAAGCACATGTCGAACCTGCTGGCGCTGTACGCGCAGGCGCAGCGGGAGCTCGGCAGCGAGCCGGCCGCGGAGTCGCTCGGCCCGGTGCGCCCGGAGGAGGCGGGGCCGCGATGAGCGCCGTGGCCGAGCCGGAGGTGCTCTGTCCGCTGTGCAAGGTCGCGGCGGATCCGCGGAGCCTGTGCTGCCCCTCCTGCCGTGAGGACCTGTCCGCCCTGTTCCGGCTGCGTTACGCCGGTCGGATCGATTACAACCGGGCGTTGGAGGCGCTGGCGGCCGGCGACGAGGCGACGGCGCGGTTCCGGCTGCGGGGCGCCCTGGAGGCGGAGCCGGGCCTGCACCCGGCCCGGGAGCTGCTGGAATCACTGAGCGTGGCGGGGCCGGCGGGCCTCGTGCGGGTGGGGCGGGAGGGCGACACGCCCTCTGAGTGACCAATTCGGACCCTCCCGACCTGCCGTCGCGTTCCATCGGTGCGAGTGTGATCGTCACACGGATGTTCGCCACCCTCACAAGGAGTGACGCAATGCGTATTCGCACCACCCTCGCCGCCACGGCGCTCGCCGCCGTGGCCGTCCTGGCCGGTGCCGGCACCGCCGCCGCGGGCGACGCGACCGCCAACGGTGTCGCCTTCGGCTCGCCCGGTGTGCTGTCGGGCAACCAGATCCAGATCCCGATCAACCTCGAAGCCAATGTCTGCGGCAACTCGATCGGTATCATCTCGATCCTGAACCCGGCCTTCGGCAACACCTGCATCAACGCGTGACCCGTGCGCTGGGGCCGTCCGTCGAACCCGACGGGCGGTCCCAGCGCCGCGTCCGGGGCCGGGCCGGTCGTGCCGCGCCCGGGCGTGCTCCGGTACCCCCGTTCGGGGGTGGCGGCAGGGCCCCGGGAACGGGACCATGGTCCCCGACCCGCCCCGTCGCACCCAGGAGCCCGCACGTGCCGACCACGCCGACCCCGCGCAGCTACTCCTCCGGTACCTCGGACGTCCCCCTGCTCGGCGACACCATCGGGGAGAACCTGGACCGCGCGGTGCGCGCCTTCCCCGACCGCGACGCCCTGGTCGACCGCCCCACCGCCCGCCGCTGGACGTACGCCGAACTCGCCGTCGACGTCGACGCCGTGGCCCTCGGCCTGCTGGAGCTCGGCATCGCCAAGGGCGACCGGGTCGGCATCTGGGCGCCCAACTGCGCCGAGTGGACGCTCACCCAGTACGCCACGGCCAAGCTCGGCGCCGTCCTGGTCACGGTCAACCCCGCCTACCGCGCGCACGAGCTGGAGTACGTGCTGAACCAGGCGGGCATCCGGCTACTGGTCGCCGCCGAGCGGTTCAAGTCCTCCGACTACGCCGCGATGATCGACGAAGTCCGTCCCCGCTGCCCCGAGTTGGAGCGGGTGCTGCTGATCGGCGGCCCGACCTGGGACGACCTGCTCGCCGCCGGCCGGCGGGCCGGCCCGCGGCTGGTCGCGGAATTCGCCGCCCGCCAGGGCGAGTTGGCCCCCGACGACCCGATCAACATCCAGTACACCTCGGGGACCACCGGCTTCCCCAAGGGTGCGACCCTCTCGCACCACAACATCCTCAACAACGGGTACTTCGTCGGCGAGCTGCTCGACTACACCGAGCAGGACCGGATCTGCATCCCGGTCCCCTTCTACCACTGCTTCGGCATGGTGATGGGAAACCTGGCGGCTACCTCGCACGGCGCCTGCACGGTGATCCCGGCGCCGTCCTTCGAGCCCGGTGCCACGCTGGCCGCCGTCGCCGCCGAGCGCTGCACCTCGCTGTACGGCGTGCCGACCATGTTCATCGCCGAGCTCGCCGACCCGGACTTCGAGCGCCACGACCTCGGCAGCCTGCGCACCGGCATCATGGCCGGCTCGCCGTGCCCGAGCGAGGTGATGAAGGAGGTCATCGGGCGGATGGGCATGGCCGAGGTCTCCATCTGCTACGGCATGACCGAGACCTCGCCGGTCTCCACCCAGACCCGCGTCGACGATCCGGTCGAGCGCCGGGTCTCCACCGTCGGCCGGGTCGGCCCGCACCTGGAGGTCAAGGTCGTCGACCCGGCCACCGGCCGTACCGTCCCGCGCGGCGAGCCCGGCGAGCTGTGCACCCGCGGCTACTCCGTCATGCTCGGCTACTGGGGCGAGCCCGAGCGCACCGCCGAGGCCGTCGACGCCGCGCGCTGGATGCACACCGGGGACCTCGCGGTGATGGACGAGGACGGGTACCTCGCCATCACCGGGCGGATCAAGGACATGGTGATCCGCGGCGGCGAGAACCTCTACCCGCGCGAGATCGAGGAGTTCCTCCACGCCCACCCGGACGTCCTGGACGTCCAGGTCATCGGCGTCCCCGACCCGAAGTACGGCGAGGAGCTGATGGCCTGGGTCCGGATGCGCGAGGGCGCCGAACCGCTCACCGCGGAGGCCGTCCGGGAGTACTGCGCCGGCCGGCTCGCACACTTCAAGATCCCGCGCTACGTGCACGTGGTCGAGGAGTTCCCGATGACGGTCACCGGGAAGATCCGGAAGGTCGAGATGCGCGAGGAGGCGCAGCGGATCCTGGGGCTGTAGGGCGGCCGACGGCTTCCGCCCGCACCGGCGGCGCGTGTCGCCGGTGCGCGTTCGCCCGGGCGGGTGGAAGAGCGGGCGATCGGGAATGCGGCGCCGTTGGTGTGCGCACAGTCCCGGCATGACTGCTCCCAGCCCGGTCCGCTCGCTGCTGACGGACGCCGCCCTCGCCGTGCTCCTCGCCCTGGCCCTCGCGTCCCCGGCGGTGCCCGCCCTCGGCGACCCGGTCGGGCCGGCGGCCGCCTGCACGCCGCATCCCGTCGACCGATCCGGTGACACCGCCGGCCCCTGCGGCCGCTGACCGGGCCAGTCCGGGGGCGAACCCGGCCGCCGGGCGGGAGAGTGTGATCATGCCCCTCGACGTCACCGTGGAACGCCTGATCCCCCGCCCGCCCGCCGAGGTCGCCGGCTACGCCATGGACTGGCGCCGCGACCACGAGTGGACCCAGGGAATCCGCAGCGCCGCCCTCACCAGGGAGGCCGACACCGGGGGCTTCGGCGTGGGCGCCGAGGTCACCCGGACCGCCCACTTCCTCGGGCGGCGCTTCGAATACGTGCTGCGGGTGGCCGGCTACGCCCCGCCGCAGGTGCTCGACATGGTCTCGGTGGCCGGGCCGATGCCGATGCACGTCACCTACACCTTCGAGCCCACCCAGGGCGGCACCTTCGCCCGCATCCGCGTCCGCGGCGGATCCACGGGTTTCCACCGCCTCACCGCGCCCTTGATGTCCCGCCAGGTCCGCTCCTCCCTCACCAAGGACCTGCGCGCCCTCGAAGCCCGCCTCACCGCCTGACCGCTCCGGACCGACCCCCGTCCGGAGCCCGTCCCGCGCGGCCGCCGTCGGCCCCTCGGCGTTCGCTTCGCTCCGGTATCGTGCGCCGTCGTTCGGGCCCGACGGGAAGAGGTGCAGGTCAATGAGTGGGTCGGCGTCGGCTGCCGGGCCGGGGGAGTTGCGGCGGCACCTGGGCGTGTTCGACGCCGTGGTGATCGGGCTGGGGTCGATGATCGGCGCGGGCGTCTTCGCCGCGCTGGCGCCCGCCGCGGCCGCCGCCGGCTCCGGGCTGCTGATCGGACTGGCGCTGGCCGGGGTGGTGGCGTACTGCAACGCGACCTCCTCCGCCCGGCTCGCCGCCCGCTACCCGCAGTCCGGCGGCACCTACGTCTACGGCCGGGAGCGGCTCGGGGAGTTCTGGGGGTACCTCGCCGGGTGGGGCTTCGTCATCGGCAAGACCGCCTCCTGCGCGGCGATGGCGCTCACCGTGGGCTCCTACGTGTGGCCCGGCCA
Source organism: Kitasatospora sp. NPDC085464 (assembly GCF_044541955.1). Classification (NCBI taxonomy): domain Bacteria; kingdom Bacillati; phylum Actinomycetota; class Actinomycetes; order Kitasatosporales; family Streptomycetaceae; genus Kitasatospora; species Kitasatospora sp. NPDC085464. The sequence continues at coordinate 145,512 of NZ_JBITTM010000010.1, read as the reverse complement.
GGCCCACGCCGTCGCGGTCGCCGCGGTCGTGGCGCTGACCGCGGTCGACTACGTCGGCGTGCAGAAGGCCGCCTGGCTGACGCGGGCGATCGTCGCCGTCGTGCTGGGCGTGCTCGCCGCCGTGGTGGTGGCCTGCCTGAGCGGCGGCCAGGCGGACGCCGGCCGTTGGGCGGTCGGCGCGGACGCCGGGTTCCACGGGGTGCTGCAAGCCGCCGGCCTTCTGTTCTTCGCCTTCGCCGGGTACGCCCGGATCGCCACCCTCGGCGAGGAGGTGCGCGACCCGCAGCGCACGATCCCGCGCGCGATCCCGCTCGCGCTGGGCATCACCCTGGTGGTGTACACGGCCGTCGCGCTCGCCGTCCTGGCCGTACTCGGCCCCGAACGCCTCGCCCACGCCGCGGCGCCGCTGGCGGACGCGGTCCGGGCAGCCGGGGTGCCCGGGCTGGCTCCGGTGGTGCGCGCCGGGGCGGCGGTGGCGGCCCTCGGCTCGCTGCTCGCGCTGATCCTCGGCGTCTCGCGCACCACGCTCGCGATGGCGCGCGACCGCCACCTGCCGCACGCCCTGGCCGCCGTCCACCCGCGCTTCGGCGTGCCGCACCGCGCCGCGCTGGCCGTCGGCGCGGTGGTGGCCGTCGTCGCGGCCGTCGGCGACGTGCGCGGCGCGATCGGCTTCTCCTCCTTCGGAGTGCTCGCCTACTACGCCGTCGCCAACGCCTCCGCCTGGACCCTCACGCCGGGCGAGGGCCGCCCGCCGAGGATCGTCCCGGTCGTCGGTACGGCCGGCTGCCTCGCGCTGGCCTTCGCCCTCCCGGCGGCCTCCGTCCTGTCGGGCGCGGTGGTGCTCGGGCTCGGCGCCGCCGCGTACGGCCTGCGCAAGGCGGTGGCCCGCCGCTGAGGCCCCCGGTCGGCCGGTGAGCCGGTGCGGGCAGCCCGTCCGGACGGCCCCGGCGAGCCCGGCCTCGCCCCGGGCCGGCACCCGGACCGCGGGAACGCCGACGGCCGGCGAGGCGCAGTGCCTCGCCGGCCGTCGGCGTACACGGGTGTTACCGGCCGCCCCACGGCTCGTCCGTCGAGACGATCTCGCGGCCGAGCGGCGTCAGCGAGACCGGGATCATCTTCAGGTTGGCCCAGCCGAAGGGGATCCCGATGATCGACAGGAACAGCGGAACGCTGGTGATCAGGTGCGCCAGCGCCAGCCACCACCCGGCGAAGACCAGCCAGATCACATTTCCGACGCAGGACGCCGCCCCGGCGTCCGACCGCTCCACCGCCGTCCGCCCGAACGGCCACAGGATGAAGCCGGCGAGCGTGTCTACGCCCTTAGGGGTTGTTCCGCTCCGCGAAATGGTGCACCCCCAGCGGCGCGGGGCGGATCCGAACAGCCCGCTCGGCGGTGCGTCGTCGGTGGCGCGAGAGACCGTTCGTCCCCGCCCGGCCGGCGGCCGGTTACATCCGGTCGCCTCCCGCCGTGCCCGTCCGCACCCGCCGGGCCCTAGGCTGGGGCCGTGATCGAGCTCCCCGGCTTCGCCGTCCTGCTGGCCCGTCTGCTGGACCACCGGGGCCTGGCACCCGGCGACCTGGCCCGGTGGGCGGAGGCCGCCGAGCCCGAGGTGGCTGCGGTCCTCGCCGGCGCCGCGCCCGAACCCGCGCTGCTGCGCCGGCTCGCGCCCGCCCTCGGCCTGGACGCCGCCGACCTCTTCGAGTTCGCCGCCCTCCCGCTGCCGGAGGACCTCGCCCCGGCCGGTGGCATGGCCACTACCTCGATCACCGGTCTGGTGCGGCTCGCCCTCGCGCTGCCGCCCGCGTCCCGGGCCGAACTCCGCTCCGGCGTCGCCGCGCTGCCGTCCGCACGGCACCGCGGGCGGATCGAGGGCCTGCCCGCCGCCCTGCCGGACCGGCACACGCCGGGGAACCTGCTGATGCGGATGGTCGCCACCCGCAACCTCGGCTGGAACGGCACCGCGAAGGTCGTCCAGCTGCTGACCGGTCGTTCCCGGATGGCCACCGCCTACGGCCGGGTCGCCTCCGGCGAGGCCGAGTTGACCCCGGAGCTGGTCGCCGACCTCGCCACCGTGCTGGCCGTGCCCGCGGCGGACCTCGCCGCGATCCTCGGCCTCCCGCTGCCGGCGGCCGCCCCGGTGCCGGGCGAGGCCGTCACCGACGCCGCCCTGCTGCTCCGGGACCTCCGGCGCCTGGGCGTCGAGCAGTTGCGCGAGGCCGAGGACCTCGCCCGGGCCCTGCCGCCGGCCTGAGCCGCCCGAGTACGGCGGACGAGGTCCAGGCGGTGCACGCGACATCGGGGTCCGGTCCTTCGGGAGAGAACAGGCCGCGACCCAGCCGGCACGGAGGCGGGAAAGATTTTTCGCGCCGACATTGAACCGTTCCCCTCCGGGACTCGTGTGGAAGGTATCCGGGCGCTCAGCGCTCGGATCGTCAAGCACCCACTCTCCAGGGGGAGTTCGCCATGCCGAAGTACGCCGCGCCCACGTTCGCCACGCGCCGGATGCTCGCCGCCACCGGCGTCGCCGTGCTCGCGCTCGCCGCCGGCGCCTGCGGACCGGACACGGCCGACGGCTCCGGGGGGAGCGCGGCCACGTCTGCCGCCGCCCCTCCGGCCGCCACGTCGTCAGCCCCGGCCACCGGCGGCGCCGGCGGGGTCCGGCTCGTGGCCGTGAAGTCGGCCACGCTCGGGCCGGTCGTCACCGACTCCGCCGGCCGGACCCTGTACCGCTTCGACAAGGACACCGCCAAGCCGTCCGCGAGCACCTGCGTCGATGCCTGCGCCGCGAAGTGGCCGCCGCTCACGGCCCAGGACGCGGTCCAGGTCACCGGAGTGGACTCCGCCCTGGTCGGCAGTGTGGCCCGGCCGGACGGCACGAAGCAGGTGACCCTGAACGGCTGGCCGCTCTACCGCTTCGCCGGGGACACCGCGGCGGGGCAGACCAACGGGCAGGGCGTCGGTGGCACGTGGTTCGCGAGCACGCCCGAGGGGAAGAAGGCGCCGGGCACGACCGGGCAGGCCGCTTCGCCGACCGCCGCGCAGAGCGGCGGCTACTCCGGAGGCTACTGACGGGCCGAGCACGGCGGCGGGGCGGCCGGCGCCGCCTTGCCCGTGCGGGGACCCGTCGCCCAGACTGTCGCGGTGCACCGGAACCGCAATCACCACCCGTCGGGGGGTGTCGCCCTCCCGGTCGGCGTCCTGCTCTGCCTCGTCCTGGGGCTGTCGCTGTTGGCGCTCCGGTTCCGGCCCGGCGGGCCGGAACCGGCGTCCGAGTTCGTCGACATCACCGCGGTGGCGGCCACCGCGCCCGCGCCGTCGGCCGTCGGCCCGGACGCCTCCGGCGGATCGTACGCGCAGGACTGCGGACGCAACCAGGAGGGCCACCGCAACGCCGACAACGTGGTGGTCTCCCCCGGGACGGTGGGCGGCGCCCACCACGTGCACGACTACGTCGGCAACCTCTCCACGGACGCGGACTCCACCGACGACAGCCTCGCCGCGGCCCCGACCACCTGCACCGACGGCGACCGCTCGACGTACTACTGGCCGGTGCTGCGCCGCACCGACCGCGTCGCCCCGGCGCCGAGCACCGCCGTGGCGGCCTCCGGCGACCCGCACGACGTCCCCGGCGAGATCCTTGCTCCCGAGCGGGTCTCCATCGAGTACCTCGGCAATCCGTGGTCGAAGGTCGTGCCGATGCCGCGCTTCCTCCGGCTCCTGGAAGGCGACCCGGCCGCCGCCACCGACGGCGGCGCCGAGGCCGGCGCCCGCTGGGGCTGTACGGGATTCGCCGACCGCACGACCACCGACCGCTACCCGCTCTGCCCCGCCGACAGCATGCTCACCCGCACCCTGGACTTCCCCAGCTGCTGGGACGGACGCGGCACCGACAGCCCGGGCCACCGCGCCCACGTGCGGTTCCCGTCCGCCGGCGGCCTCTGCCCGCACGGCACCTTCGCGATCCCGCACCTGCGGGTGACCGTCGGCTACCGCCCGCCCCCACCCCGGGCCTTCGCCCTGGACGCCTTCCCCGAGCAGCGGCACAGTCCGCTCACCGACCACGCCGTGTACATCGGCCTGATGACCAACCGGCAGATGGCCTCCGTGGTGGCCTGCCTGAACGAGAACCGCAACTGTCGGGAATCCGGTTGAACCGGACGGCCGCCTCGTACGTGCTGGACGTGGCACCCGACGACGGAGGAATGGCGGATGGCGAGGACACGACCGGGCGGACGGCAGGACGCCGCCGACGAGGCACTGATCCGAACGCTCTACGAGCAGCACGGCGGCGCACTGCTCGCCTACGCCGTCCGGCTCACCGGTGACCGCGCGGCGGCCGAGGACGCCGTGCAGGAGACGCTGATCCGGGCCTGGCGCAATCCCGAGGCGCTGACCGAGGCCCGGGGATCGGTGCGCGGCTGGCTGCTGACCGTGGAGCGCAACCTGATCACCGACCGGTTCCGGGCCCGGGCCGCCCGACCGGCCGAGGTGGCGGAGGTGTCCGAGGCGACGGCCACCGTGCCGGTCGAACGCGATCACGCCGAGGGCGTGGTGGAGACGCTGGTGATGTCGCAGGCGCTGGAACGCCTCTCGCCCGAACACCGCGACGTGCTGCGCTCGATCTACTTCCAGCGACTGTCGGTCACCGAGGCCGCGGAGCAGCTGGGCATACCCGCCGGGACGGTCAAGTCCCGCGCGCACTACGCGCTCCGGGCGCTGCGGCGCTCGTACACCGACAGGACGGGGACGTGGCAGGAGGTGTCGGTGTGACCAGGGACGACGCGGGTACGGGCGGCATGGGCACGGAAGACGTGAACGCGAACGGTACGGGTGCGGACGGCACGGGCGCGGAGGGTGCGGGCCCGGTGCCGCACGAGCGGATCGCCGAGCTCGTCGGTGCCCACGTGCTGGGCGTGCTCGATCCGGACGAGTCGGCGGCGGTCGAACGGCACCTGGCCGACTGCCCCGCTTGCCGACAGGAGGTGGCCGAGTTGCGGGAGCTGGAGACCGTCCTGGGCGAGGTGCCGCCCGAGCTGCTGGTGGACGGCCCGCCCGCGGGCGGTGACCTGCTGCTGCAGCGCACCCTGCGGCAGGCGCGGGCGGAACGCGGAGCGTCGCTGGTCCGGCGCCGGACCCGGATCGGCGCGGTCGCGGCCGTCGCGGCAGCGGCGGCACTGGTCCTCGGGATCGCCGTGGGCCGCGGCACGGTCACCGCACCGCCGGTGGCCGCCGGCCCGGCCCCGACCGCAGCGCCGAGCGCGACCGTCACCCCGCCGCCGGCCGGGACCAGGACCGGCTCCGTGACGGATCCGGCCACCGGTGCCCGAATGACGCTGACGATGACCCCGGCGATGGGCTGGGTGCGGGTGAACGCGGCGGTCACCGGAATCCCGGCCGGCCAGCGCTGCCACCTGGTGGTCAACGCCAGGGGTGGGGCGACGGCGGACGCGGGCAGCTGGCTGGTCTCCGCTGTCGGCGCCAAGTCCGGTACCACATTGGACGGTTCGGCGATCGTCTCGCCGGATGACGTGGTCTCGGTGTCGGTCGTCAACGAGTCCGGACAGACCTTCGTGACGGTCCCGGTGTAGGGCTCCGCCGCCCGCCGGACCCGTGGTCCGGTGGGCGGGGCAGGCCCCGCCTCCCGCGCCGCTCCCCCGGGGGGCGCATTCGGGGGAAGGTCCGGGGTCGGGGCCCGGGAGCGGGACGGTCAGGCGGGGCGGGGGAGGTAGGCGAGGCCGTGGGCGCCGGGCTCGGCGCGCTTGGGGAGGGTGAGGCGGGAGACCGGCGTGAGGGTGTCGAGGTCGATGACGTCGACGGTGGAGGAGACGACGGAGGAGACGTAGGCGAGTCGGCCGTCCGGGGAGGAGGCGATGGTCAGGGGGAAGAGGCCGATCTCGACGGAGCCGAGGAGCCGGTGGTCGTCGGTGGAGAAGACGCTGAGGCGGCCGGGGAGCTGGCGGCCCAGCCGGGAGTCCGGGTCGGGCGCCGAACGGACCTCGCCGGCCAGGAGCTTGCCGGTGGAGGTGAGGTGGACGGGGAGCGCGGCGGACCCGGTCGGGAGGGTGTCGACGACCGAGGCCGTGCGGGCGTCGATGACGCGGATGCCGGGGGTCGCGTCGGGCCGGCCGGCGAAGCCGAGGTAGGGCCCGGCGACGTACGCCCGGGTGCCGTCGGGGGAGACGGCGAGGCCCTCGCTGCCGGGGACCTCGACCTTGGCGGTCAGGACACCCTTGTCGAGGTCCACGATCGAGACGAACGGGGCCTCCTTGTTGGTGGCGAAGCCGGTGCGACCGTCCGGGGAGACGGCGAACCAGTGCGGGCCGGGGGCGTCGGTGTCGATCCGGCCGATCGGGCGGCGGGTGTCGGTGTCGACGACCACGACGCCGCCGGGGCGGTCCGGGCCGCCCTCCACGCTGACGTAGAGGCGACCGCGGGCGGTGTCCAACGCCAGGCCGTGCGGGCCGTGTTCGGGGGCGAGGTCGATCACCTCGACGATCCGGCGGGTGTCGGCGTCGATCACGGTCAGCTCGGTGCGGCGGCCGCCGTTGGCGTGGTAGTAGCCGGAGTGGTAGGCGCTGGTGCACCAGAGCAGGCGCTGGGTCGGGTCGAAGCACAACTCGTGCGGCTCGGCGAGGACTTCGACGGTGTCGAGGAGCCGGTCGGTGGCGGCGTCGAAGAAGGAGACGGTCGGGCCGCTCTGGCTGACGGCGGCGAGGACGTCTCCGGCGAGGTGGGAACGGGACATGGTGGACACAGGTGCTCCTTGAAGCGGGTCTTCCCGGTGGACGTCTCCACCCTCCGGCTCCCGGGACGGTGGAACAATGCAAGGATGGGCACGGGATAGTTGACCGGAACGCAAAGATGCAGTTCAGGAGCCATGGATGGACCTCAACTTGCTGCGGGCCCTGGACGCCCTGCTGCAGGAGAACAGTGTGACCAAGGCCGCCGAGCGGCTCGGCACCTCACCGGCGGCGGTGAGCCGGACGCTGGCCCGGCTGCGCCGCACGGTCGGCGACCCGCTGCTGGTGCGGGCCGGACAGGGGATGGTGCCGACCCCGCGGGCGCTCGAACTCCGGGAGGAGGTGGGCGCGTTGCTGCGCGACTGCGACAACGTGCTGCGCCCCGGGGCGGGGTTCGAGCCGGTTCACCTGGAGCGGACCTTCACCGTGCAGACCAGTGACGTCGTCCTGGTCCGGGTGGCCGGGTCGCTGACCGAGCGGATCCGCGCGGAGGCGCCCAAGGTCGACACGGTGTTCCTGCCGGAGGCGCTGGAGGGCGGGCCGGCGCTGCGGCAGGGGCTCGTGGACGTCGAGGTGGGCGTGCTGGGGCACCTGGACCCGGAGATCCGGAGCCGGCCACTGGTCCGGGCACCCCTGGTGGGCGTGGCCCGCGGTGGGCATCCGCTGTTCGACGGGCGGATCACCGCACGGCGCTTCGCCGCGGCCGACCACATCGGCGTCTCGCGGCGCGGCAGGCGGCTCGGGCCGATCGACGCCGCGCTGGCCGAGCGCGGGCTGCGGCGCCGGGTGGCGGTGGTGGTGCCGAGCCACACCAGCGCGATGCTGCTGGCCCGGGACAGCGACCTGGTCGCGCTCGGGGTGGCGGACTGGCTGCCGGAGACGGTCGAGGCGCTGGGCCTGCGCTCCTTCCCGATCCCGCTCGAACTCGACCCGCTGGAGCTGGGGATGGCCTGGCACCCGCGCAACTCGGCCGACCCGGGCCACCGTTGGTTCCGCGAGCACCTGGCGGCGGCCGTCCGGCGGGCGGGGCAGCAGTGAGCCGGGCGCGGTACGGATCCCACTGTCCGTACCGCGCCCGGTGATCGGTGGCCCCGGCGGCCGGCGTTCCGCGGCCGCCGGGCGTTCGGCGGCTACCGGCGGAGCGGACCCTCGCAGGTGTAGTCGGCGGTACCGGCCTTGCCGCCGGTCCAGACGTCGACCTTGCCGAAGCTGCAGTTCATGTCGTTGAGGTTGTTCGCCCCCTTGACGTCCTTGGTGCGGGTGAGGATGAAGTAGTCCACGGTGTCGGACATGTCCTTGAAGACCTTGTCCGGGTTGGCGGAGTCGGAGAGGTTGGCGGTGATGCGGCCGGTGCAGACGAAGCGCATCGGCTTGTTGGCCCAGTCGCCGTTGTCCTTGCAGTCGGGCGTGATGCCGGTGGCGGCGGCGAAGTCCGCCTGGACGTCGTCGGCCCACGCGAGGTCGAGGGAGCCGTTCGGGACGAAGGAGGTCGACGGGACGTACAGGTTGTCGACGTTCTTGATCTGGGCGTCGAGGAAGGCGGAGTACTCCTTTTGCAGGGTGGCGTCGGCGCCGACCCGGTCGCGCCAGGCGTCGAAGCCGGCCGGGTCGTCGGCGCGCTGGTAGCCGTACATCTCGCGGATCAGCGAGGGGTGTTGCTGCCAGAGGAACTCGAAGAAGGTGCCGGCGTAGTTGTAGAAGTGGAAGGCCGGGGTGTCGGCGTAACGGGCGTGCAGGAGCTGGGCGATGGTCATCCGGGGGATGCCGGCAGCCTCGTCCGCGGCCAGCTTGCTGACCAGCGACTTGCGCACCAGGATGCCGTGGTCGCGGGTGGAGCCGTCGAAGAACTCGGCGGTTCCCTCGTCCATCGCGGTGGTCTTGTCGTCGGCGTACCAGCGCGAGTCGCCGAAGTAACCCGGCACCGCCCAACGGCCGTTGAGGTAGTGCACGTACTCGTGGCGGAACAGCTCTTCGAGGGTGAGCTGGGAGTCCTGCGGGACGCGTCGCTGGTAGGTGTAGAAGGTGGCGCCGCGCTCGATGTAGATCCCGCCGTTGCTGGTGGAGAAGCCGGTGAGGATCGGGTGGTAGACCTCGTAGTCGGCGCGTGAGGCGTACAGGTGGATGTGCAGGGTGGCGTTGGCGTCCCCGGCGAGCGGCTGGTCGGTGCCGAGCACCCGGAAGTACTGGGACTTGACCTGCTTGCTCGCGTAGTACATCTGGTCGACGGTGGCCTTGTCGAGGGCGGTGCGGACCTCGATGGCGCCGTTGTCGTAGGTGTACGTGTTCGGGAAGAGCTTCGCCTCCAGGTCGGGTATGCAGACGCCGTACTGCTGGCAGGCGCCGTAGGTGGCGGCCCAGCCGATGGCCTTGGCCCACGGGTCGGACCACTCGCCGAAGGCGGTCCGGGTGGCGTCGATCAGCCGGCCGAGGTCGGCGACGGTGGCGTCGTGCAGGGCCGGCACCTGCCCGAACCGGCCGTACTCGGCGACGGCGTCGCGGGCGGCCCAGGCGTTCTTGGTGCCCTTGAGGTGGCCCCAGGAGGCGTAGGCGCGGAACGCGGCGCGGTAGTCGGCGTCGCCGGCGACGGCGGCGAGGAAGGCCGGGTCCTGGTTGTAGATGCCCAGGTAGTTGAGGTTGAGCGCCTGGAGGACGGCCTTGCCCCACGCGGCGCTGTCGGCCACCGTGGTGCCGGGGGCGAGCACGCCGAGGATGCGCCGGGCGAGGCCGAGGTTGTTCTGGCGCAGGCCGTCGGCGCCGGCGGTGATGGCGGTCTCGCGCAGGATGTTCGCGGCGAGGTCGGTGCGGTCGAAGGCGTGCGCGCTGCCCGCGTACGCCGTGATCGCGCGCTGGATGGAGCCGAGCGTGGCGGGGTCGGAGACGTTCAGCTCGTGGTGGGTGAAGGCGTGGTAGACGGTCGCGTGCAGGTACGTCCACAGCTCGTAGACGTGCGAGGAGCCGGTGCCGTCGTCGGTGGCGGACAGCTGGGTGAGCCGGTCGGCGACCGCCCGGACGTGGGCGTTGTCCATGGTGGTGGTGAAGCGGGCGTCCCAGGTCCAGAGGATCGAGTTCAGACAGCCGTCCGCGGTGACCGCCGGATCGGTGAGGAAGGCGACGAGCTGGTCGGCGCCGAGGCGAGTGAGCCCGTCGACGGTGCAGGGCACGCCGGCGCCGCTGGTGGGCGGGGTGGCGGCGGTGGTGCCGGCGACCTGGTCGGCGGTCGGCGCGGGCGCGCCGACGTGGTCGGGCAGCAACCCGGGGATGAGCGTGCTGCCGAGCGAGCCGCCGCCGGGGGCCGGGGCCGGGGCGCCGGGCTTGGCGGTGTCGTCGCCGAGGTGGTCGACGTCGTCGTAGGCGGTGAGCGGGTCGGGGGCGGGCGTGGAGCTCTTCGGTGCGGTCGGCGCCGAGGCCGGGGCGGAGGCCGCGGGGGTGGGGGTGAGGGCCTGGGCGGTCTGCAGCGTGGGCAGCGTGAGGGTGACGGCCATCGCGGAGGCGAGCAGGACTCGCCGGGCTACGCGGGAAGTTGACACCGGATCTCCTGGAGGGGGAAGTGGCAGGGCGGTGCGAGGCGGCAGTGCCGTGGGTTCCGGCCCGGGACTGCCGGGGCGAGGGCGGGCGTTGCGAGGTTGGGGCGCCCTCGGTTGAGCGAGGCGTAACATAGCAATGTGAAATTGCACCTGCCAAGAGGGTGAACGGAGTTGACCCCCACTCCGTCCGCTTCTGCAGTTCGCGATACCCTACGGGGGTACGTGCTGGCGGACCGGACCCGGTGGGGGAGGCGGAGGATGGCGCAGCTGCGGCCGTTCGGCCGCACTCCGGTGTCCAGCAGGACCGCGGCCTGTACGCGCCGCTGATCGTCGAGGACCCGAAGGAGCCGCTGCGCTACGACCGGGAGTGGGTCGTCGTCCTGGACGACTGGGTGGACGGCGTCGACGGCAGCACCCCGGACGCCGTTCTCGCCGAACTCGCCAAGGGCATGGGCGGGACGGACCACTCCGGCGGCTCCGGCCACGACATGCCGGGAATGTCCGGGATGTCAGGGATGACCGGTACGGCGGGGTCGGGGGCGGGCGGTGCGACGAGCGGACCCACCCGGATGCTGATGGGCGCGCGCAGCCCCGTGCTCGGCGGCGACGCCGCCGACGTCGCCCACCCGTTCCACCTGGTCAACGGCCGTCTCGCGACCGCGCCCGAGACCTTCACCGCCAAGCCCGGCGACCGGATCCGGATCCGGCTGATCAACGCGGCCGGCGACACCGCCTACCGGGTCGCCCTCGGCGGACACGAGCTGACCGTCACCCACACCGACGGCTTCCCGGTCGAACCCGCCACCACCCGGGCGCTGCTGCTCGGCATGGGCGAGCGCTACGACGTCCTGGTCACCGCCGGGGACGGCGTCTTCCCGCTGACCGCGCTCGCCGAGGGCAAGGGCGCGACCGCGCTCGCCCTGCTGCGCACCGGCGGCGGCGCCGCGCCCGACGCCTCGGTGCGCCCGGCCGAGCTCGACGGCACGCTGGTGACCGCCGGTGGGCTGAAGGCCGACCCGGGTGTCCGACTGCCCGCCAAGTCCCCCGACCGCACGGTGCAGTTGGAGCTCACCGGCGGCATGGCGAAGGCCGACTGGGCGTTCAACGGCCGCAGGTACGACCCGGCGCAGCGCCACCCGGTGGCCGCCGGCGAGCGGGTGCGGCTGGAGTTCCGCAACAGCACCGCCATGTGGCACCCGGTCCACCTGCACGGACACAGCTTCGCGCTCCCCGGCGACGGCCCGCGCAAGGACACCGCGATCGTGCTGCCCGGCACGACCCTGGCCGTCGACTTCGACGCCGACAACCCGGGGCTGTGGATGGTGCACTGCCACAACGTGTACCACGCGGAGGCGGGCATGATGACCGTCCTCGGTTACCAGGCGTAACCCCGGTCCACCTTGTGAGACGCCGGGGCGGGGAGCGCGTTCCCCGCCCCGGCGCCCGACCCGCTGCGCCGTGATCACCCGCGCCGACCTGCGCCTTCATGACGATTTCTTAACGCGGGCCGATGACACCTCCTTAACGCCCGTCGCATAGCCTGGCGCACTGCCGTCGCCCGACGGCGCTTTTGCGGGGTCTTTAAACAAGAGGTGTCACGTGGTTTCGTCGGGTTCGACGGGGACGGCGACGGAGGGTTCGTCGTCGGCGCGAATACGGCTGCGGAGCTGGCTGCTGGAGGACGTGAGCGCGGCGAAGCCCGCGGAGCCGTCCGACGCGGCAGGCGGCCCGGAGGCGTCGCACGAGGGCGCGGCAGCGGGAGACTCCGCCGCGCACGGTGCGCACGTCGGCCAGCGCTGGTGGCGGGTGATGTGCCTGACCGGCCTGGACTACTTCTCCACGCTCGGTTACCAGCCGGGCATCGCCGCGCTGGCGGCGGGCGTGCTGTCGCCGATCGCCACCATCGTGCTGGTGATCGTCACCCTGCTGGGTGCGCTGCCGGTCTACCGGCGGGTGGCCAAGGAGAGCCCGCGCGGCGAGGGCTCGATCGCGATGCTGGAGCGGCTGCTGTCGTTCTGGAAGGGCAAGCTGTTCGTCCTCGCGCTGCTCGGCTTCGCCGCGACGGACTTCATCATCACCATCACGCTGTCCGCCGCGGACGCGAGCGCGCACCTGGTGGAGAACCCGCACCTGACCGGCGTCCTCGGCGGCAAGCAGGTGCTGATCACGCTCCTCCTGGTGGCACTGCTCGGCGCGGTCTTCCTGAAGGGCTTCAGCGAGGCGATCGGCCTGGCAGTCGCACTGGTCGGGGCGTACCTGGTGCTCAACGTGGTCGTGGTCGCCGTCGGCGTCTGGAAGATCATCCAGGCTCCGCACGTGGTCACCGACTGGACCGACGCGCTGACCACCCAGCACGGCAACCCGATCCTGATGATCGGCGTGGCCCTGGTGCTCTTCCCGAAGCTCGCGCTGGGCATGTCCGGCTTCGAGACCGGCGTCGCGGTGATGCCGCACATCCAGGGCGACCCCGACGACACCGAGGCGAACCCGGTCGGCAGGATCCGCGGCACCCGCAAGCTGCTCACCACCGCCGCCGTGATCATGAGCAGTTTCCTGATCGCCACCAGCTTCATCACCACGCTGCTCATCCCGGCCGACCAGTTCAAGCCCGGCGGCGACGCCAACGGCCGCGCCCTGGCGTACCTGGCCCACCAGTACCTGGGTGGCACCTTCGGCAGCGTCTACGACCTCTCCACCATCGCGATCCTCTGGTTCGCGGGTGCCTCGGCCATGGCGGGCATGCTCAACCTGCTGCCCCGCTACCTGCCGCGCTACGGCATGGCGCCGCACTGGGCGCGGGCCGTGCGGCCGATGGTGATCGTGCTCACCCTGGTCGCCTTCCTGATCACCTGGATCTTCGACGCCGACGTGGACGCACAGGGCGGCGCATACGCGACCGGCGTGCTGGTGCTGATGAGTTCTGCGGCGATCGCGGTGACCATCGCCGCGTACCGGAAGCGCCAACGCGGCTGGACCGTCGCGTTCGCCGTCATCGCGGCGGTCTTCCTCTACACCACCGTGCTGAACGTCATGGAGCGGCCGGACGGTCTGAAGATCGGCGCCTGCTTCATCGCCGGCATCATCCTGGTCTCGCTGGCCTCCCGGCTGCGCCGCGCCTTCGAGCTGCGGGTCACGAACGTGGCGATGGACGAGGTGGCGGAACGTTTCATCAGGGACTACGCGCACCGCCCGCTGCGGCTGATCGCCAACGAGCCGAGCCGCCGCGACAACGCCGAGTACCGCGACAAGATCCGCCAGATCCGCGCCGACAACGACATCCCCGGCGAGGACGACCTGGTCTTCGTCGAGGTCACCGTCCGCGACGCCTCCGACTTCGAGGCCGAGCTGACCGTCCGCGGCGAGGTCCTGCACGGGCGCTACCGGGTGCTCACCCTGGAGAGCTCCAGCATCCCCAACGCGATCGCCGCGCTGGCGCTCACCGTCCGGGACCGCACCGGGCAGCGGCCGCACCTCTACTTCGAGTGGACCGAGGGCAACCCCTTCGCCCAGTTCCTGCGGTTCTTCCTGTTCGGCCAGGGCGAGGTCGCGCCGGTCACCCGCGAGGTGCTGCGCGAGGCCGAGCCGGACCGCTCGCGCCGCCCGCGCGTCCACGTCGGCTGACCCCGTCGGCCGACCCCCGCGGGCGCCCCGGCGCCGGCCCCTGACCGCCGCCCCTGCTGCACGGCCCGTCCGCTCCCGGTGAGCGGGCGGGCCGTCGGCGTTCCCGGAGGCGCTCTCGCCGGCGGGTCCGGGGCGGCGCGGCGGGTCCGTGATGCCACGAGCCGGTGACCCCGTGAGCACGTGGTGCCGCCCACGCCCGGGAGGGGAGGGCGTGGGCGGCGGATCGGGAGGGGACGGGGTCAGGAGGGGAGATCCAGGACCATGCCGGGCTGGATGAGGTCCGGGTCGTCGCCGACGGTGCTGCGGTTGAGGGCGTAGAGGGCGGGCCAGCCACCGGGGACGCGGAGGCGCTCGGCGAGGTCGGCGAGGGTGTCGTTCTCCCGGACGGTCCAGGTGCCGTCCCGCGAAGGCGCGGGCTCGGCGGCCGGGGTGTGGGTGTGGGCGGGGGCGTGGGCGGCCGGGGGCGGCGCGGCGTCGCCGCGGTCGTGGCGGTGGGCGGCGCGGGCGCCGCAGACGGGCCACGGCGAGAGGCCGCGGCGGCCGGCGAGGCGCTGGGCGACGGCGATCTGCTGCTCGCGGGTGGCGAGGTCGGGGCGCGGGGCGTAGGCGAGGCCGCCGTTCTCGCGCCAGGTGGGCTGGTCGAACTGGAGACCGCCGTAGTAGCCGTTGCCGGTGTTGACGCGCCAGTTGCCGCTGCTCTCGCAGGCCGCCACGCCGTCCCAGTCGTACCGGCCGCCGTCCGCCCGGCCGGGGTCGGACCCGCCCTCGCGGCCCGGGGGTGCGGCGTGGGCCGCTGGGGCGCCGGCGAGGGCCACGGTCAGGGCGCAGAGCGCGGTCGGGACGAGGCGGCGGAGACGAGCGGTGGGAGGCATGGGCGGCTCTCAGATCCGGGGACAGGACACGCACCGCCCGGAGACGGCGCACTCCCACCGACGCAGACGGCCGGGCCGTTCCGCCGCCGACACGTCCGGCAGGTCACCCGCACGGCCGCCCGGTGCCACCCCGGCGGCCCGCGGCCATCCGGCCGTACCCCCGGTTCACCCCCCGCCCTGGAGTGACCGCGGACGTTCCTCGACGAAGGGTACGAACGATGACGATCGATCAGGGCGGCGCACGCGCCGAGTTGGGCGTGATCGGCGGCTCGGGGCTCTACGCGCTGCTGGACGACGTGACCGAGGTGCGCGTCGACACGCCGTACGGGGCGCCCAGCGACGCGCTGTTCGTGGGGGAGGTGGCCGGGCGTCGGGTCGCCTTCCTGCCCCGGCACGGGCGCGGCCACGGTCTGCCGCCGCACCGGATCAACTACCGGGCCAACCTGTGGGCGCTGCACGCGCTGGGGGTGCGGCAGGTGCTCGGGCCGTGCGCGGTGGGCGGGTCGCGGCCGGAGTACGGGCCGGGCACGCTGCTGGTGCCGGACCAGTTCGTGGACCGGACCTCGGGGCGGGTGCAGACCTTCTACGACGGGCTGCCGCTGCCGGACGGCTCGGTGCCCGAGGTGGTGCACGTGTCGATGGCCGACCCGTACTGCCCGGTGGGGCGGCGGGCGGCCCTGGACGCGGCGCGCGACGCGGCGTGGGAGCCGGTGGACGGCGGCACGCTGGTGGTGATCGAGGGCCCGCGCTTCTCCACCCGCGCCGAGTCCCGCTGGTTCACCGCCAACGGCTGGTCGGCGGTCGGCATGACGGGCCATCCGGAAGCGGTGCTGGCGCGTGAACTCGGGCTCTGCTACACGTCCTTCGCGTTGGTCACCGATCTCGACGCCGGGGTGGAGAGCGGCGAGGGCGTCACCCACGCGGAGGTGCTGAAGGTCTTCGCGGGCAACGTCGACCGGCTGCGCACCGTCCTGTTCAAGGCGCTGGAGGTACTGCCCGCGGAACGGGACTGCGTCTGCTCGCACGCCCTGGACGGGGTCGCCACCGGCCTGCCGGGCGTGGCCGCCGACTGAGCCGTCCGAGCCACGTGGCACCTGTAGCGCCTGTGGCATCCGTGGCATCTGTGGCACCTTGAGCCCGCAGAGCCCCGGAGACCGCGGAGGCGGACCGCCGACACCGTCGACGGACCGCCTCCGCGGTCACAGCCGGACGGGTCACACGTGGATCTCGGTGGTGCAGTCGGTCCACCACGGGCTGAGCGGGGGAGTCCAGCCGAGCCACTTGGTACCGCAGATCTTGATGCTCCCGACGACCTGGTACTTGGTCGCGTTGGCCTTGCCCCGGTCCGCCTTCTGCTCCCCCCGGTTGTTGCCGAAGTTGTCCGTGACGTGGACGCTGCCCGTGGTGTACGTGCCGCTGCCGGTGTAGATCCAGACCCAGCCGTCGGAGCAGTTGTCCACCTGGACCTGGATGTTGTCGAGCTTGTAGTACTTGGTGCAGCCGGCCGTGGCGGAGGTGCTCGCGGCGGCCGGGGAGGCCGACACGGTGGTCAGTGCGGCGACTGCGAGCCCCAGGGCACCGGCGATCCTCGCCAGCGTGCCCGACGTCTTCTTCATGGTGACAACCCCTGTGGTGTGGTTTCCGACATGTCTGCTCTCGGAGCACCCCCACTGTTCCGGTGAGGTCATACGTGTGCCATCAGTCAATTGACTGTCGGGGTGTGCACAGGTGTGGCGGCGGACGTCCACCGGGGCCCGCCGACGCGGGGCGGATGGCCCTCCTTCAGCTGCGGGCCGGGAGGATCCGGTCGAGGTGGTAGCGGAGGGTGGCCGTGGCCTCCTCCGGGGTGCGCTGGCCGAGGAGGACGCTCAGGCCGAGGCCGGCCGAGGTGGCGAGGAGGACGGCGGCTTCCCGGTGGGGGTCGAGGGTGGGGTCGGTGTCGCCGGATCGTCGGGCGGTGGCGAGGTGGGCGGCGAGGAAGGCCTCCATCTCGTTGGGGGCGGCGAGGAAGGCCTGGTCGGCGAGGGCGCGGTCGGTGACGGAGAGGACGGCGTACTCGGTGTGGATGAGGTGGAAGGCGCGGCTCTCGTCGTCGGTGGGGACGGCTTCGAGCAGGACGGCCTCGATGATGCCGCGCGGGTCGGTGCCGGCGCCGGTCGCCCGTACCCGGTGCCGGACGCGTTCGCCCATGCGGCCGGTGAGGCGGGTCATGGCGTCGAGGAGCAGCTTCTCCTTGGTGTCGAAGTAGTACTGCACGAGCCGCACGGAGACGCCGGCCTCGGTGGCGACGGAGCGCATGGTGACGGAGTGGAGGCCGTCGCGCGCCGCCGACCGGAGCAGGGCGTCGACGATGTGGGCCCGTCGCTCCTCGTGGTCCACCAGCTTGGGCATCGGGTTCCCTTCGAATACTTTTGTGGTACAACCATACCACCAAAACAGGGGAGGGCTCATGACCAGGACCAGCGTCGGACACTTCGTCAGTGAGGCGGCTCGGGCGAGGTTCCTTGAGGCGTACGACCGCGCGATGGACTTGTGGCCGAGCCCGCGGCAGGAGTTCGACGTCGAGACCGCGTACGGGAGCGTGCACGTCCACCGCCACGGCGCGGCGACCGGCGAGCCGATCGTGCTGCTGCACGGGCACGCCGGGCACCCGTCCAACTGGCACCCGCAGGTCGCGGCGCTCGGGGAGCACCACCCGGTCTACGCGATCGACACCCTGGACGACCCCGGCCGCAGTGTGCAGCGCGCCGTCGCGGCGGGATCGCAGGAGAACGCCGCCTGGCTGGGGGAGGTGCTCGCCGGCCTGGGGCTGGAGCGGGTGCACCTGGTCGGGGTCTCGTACGGCGGCTGGCTGGCGCTCAACCAGGCCGTCCACGCGCCCGAGCGGCTCGCCTCGGTCGCGCCGCTGGACCCGGGCGGGATCGAGAAGGTCCCCGCGCGGTTCTACGTCAGCATGATCGCCGGGCTGTTCGGCATGCTGGCGCCGAGGCCGCTGCGTCCGGCGGTGGGGCGGCTGCTCGCCAACCCGGCGCTCGGTGCGCCGCGCGAGATGATCGCTCCGCTGATGCTCGGGATGCGCAGCTACAAGCCGGGCGGCCGCCCGGCGGCCCGACCGTTCACGGACGAGGAGCTGGCGTCGATCGACCTGCCCGTCCTGGTGCTGGTGGGCAGGCGCAGTGCCCTGCTGCGCCCGCGCCGGGTGGTGGAGCGGGTCGCCCGCCTGATCCCGGGCGTGCGGGCGGAGATCCTGGACCGGGCAGGTCACGGCCTGAACCTGGAGCGGCCGGAGCTCGTCAACGAGCGGCTGCTGTCGTTCATCGAGGGAGCGTCAGGCGGCGGCCGGCAGGGCTGAGGCGGCGCGGGCCTCGTCGTAGCGGTGGAGCACCAGGCGGGCTACGGCCGGGTGGGCCGCCAGCGGGGCGCCGGTCCAGGTGGCCGCGGTGCCGGCCGCGCGGCGGGCGAAGAAGCCGGGGGAGAGGAGGTAGGTGGCGAGGGCGACCCCGGGGTGGCCGGCGGACCGGAGGTCGGCGACCGCCCGGTGGGGGGTGGGGGCGGCGGCCGACAGGTGGGCAGGGGTGACCGGGCGGCCGAGGCGGGCGGCCAGCAGCCGGGCCATCCGCGCGGTGTCGGCGAGCGCGGTGGGATCGGAGGAGCCGGCGCCGGCCAGCACCACCGGGGCGTCCGTCGGGGCGCCGGCCTCGGTGAGGCGGTCGGCGAGGGCCTCGGCGAGCAGCGGGTGCGGGCCGAGGGCGGCGGCGAGGCGGGCGTGCGGGAGGCCGGCGTCCGCCAGGGCGGCGGGGATGTCGACGCGCACGTGGTAACCGGTGCCGAGGAGGAGCGGGACCAGGATCGGCTGCCGGTCGGCGAGCCGGTCGAGGGCCTGCGGGAGGGACGGCTCGGCGAGGTCCAGGAAGCAGCAGTGCACGGCCAGTTCGGGGCGGAGCGAGCGAACGAGTCGCAGCAGGGCGCGCGTCGAGGTGACGGCCGCCGGATCGCGGCTCCCGTGGGCGACGGCGAGCAGCGCCGGGGCCATCAGCCCGCCGCCAGCCGGTAGCCGCGCTTGGGGACGGTGCGGATCAGTGCGGCGTGCGGCCCCAGCGCGGCCCGCAGCCGTCCGACCGCCGCCTCCACCGCGTGCTCGTCGGCCGCCGCGTCGGGCCAGGCGGCGCGCAGCAGGTCGGCGCGGCTGAGCACCCGGCCGGGCCGCTCGGCGAGCGCCCGCAGCACGGCCGCGCCGCGCGGGCTGAGCCAGTGGCTCTCGCCGTCGACCAGGGCGGCGTTCCCCTGCAGCGTCAACACCTGCCCGGCGAGGGCGACTTCACGTCGGGCCCGGTTGGGCAGGGTGTCGGCCAGCAGCCGGACCAGCGAGCCGAGGCGGCCGCGCTCCGGGTGGACGGCGGGCAGCCCGAGCTCGGTGAGCGGCCGGGCGCACAGGGCGCCGACGCACACCGGCAGGACGTCCTCGCGCAGGGCGTCGACCAGTGCCTCGTACAGGCCCTCGGCCTCCGCCGTGGCGAGCAGGGCGGTGATCGCGGGCGCGCTGGTGAAGGTGAGGGCGTGCACCTGGCGGCGGACGGTCTGGTCGAGGAGCTTGCGCACCGCGCCCGGGTCCTCCGGAGGCGCCCAGCGGTAGACCGGGACGGAGATCACCTCGGCACCGCGCTCGCGCAGCGCCGCGGCGAAGGCGTCCAGCCGGATCCCGTGCTCCTGGACGGCGATCCGGCACCCGGCCAGCGGGCGGGCGAGCAGCCAGGTGAGCAGCTCGTCGGTGGCCTCGGTGCCGGGGGAGTACTCCTCGCCCAGCCCGCTGGCCCGGACCGCGCCGGTGGCCTTGGGCCCGCGGCTGAGCACCACCGCGCCGCGGCAGGCCTCGGCGAGCGCGGCGCCCCGGCCCCAGCCCTCGGCCGCGCTCATCCAGCCGCGCCAGCCGACCCCGGTGGTGGCCACCACGTAGTCGAGCGGGGCGGCCAGGCAGCGCTCGGTGGCCTCGCGCAGGGCGAGGTCGTCGGCGAGCGGCAGGATCCGCAGCACCGGGGCCTCGACCACCTGTGCGCCGCGGCGGGTGAGCAGGGCAGTGAGCTCCTCGCGGCGGCGCGCGGCGGTGACGCCGACGGTGAAGCCGGTGAGCGGCCCTGACGGGGTGGGGGTTGCTGCCATGCCCGTCAGCGTGCGGTGCGCGTGTTACGGGGGCATTGCCCGTCCGTCACCTGCCGGTAAGCGAAAGTGCCGCTCCGGTTACGGCAGATGTCCGGCCGTGCACCCCGGTGGCCGGGTGCCGTGAGCGAGGCGTACCGCGCCCGCAACACGGCCGACCCGATCGGGAAACAGCGGGCGGCCACCGTTCTCGGCATGACGTTGACCAGCCCGAAGGCCGCCGGAGCCGCGGACGCAGCCGGAGCCGCCGCCGCAGACGCCGCCACCGACACGCACTGCCCGTACTGCTCGCTGCAGTGCGGCATGCGGCTGGTGCCGGTCGAGCGGTCGCCGGCCGGGGGGTCGTCGGCTGATCCGTCGTCCGCTGAGCGGCCGTCGGCCGGCCGGTCGCCGGTCGAGCTGCTGGAGCGCCCGGACTTCCCGGTCAACCGGGGCGCGCTGTGCGGCAAGGGCCGCTCGGCGCCCGCCCTGCTGGACCGGGACGTCCGGCTAACCGGCCCGCTGCTGCGCGACCGGCCCGGCGCCCCGCTGCGCTCGGCGAGCTGGCCGGAGGCGCTGGACCGGGTGGCCGCCGGGCTGGCCCGGACCAGGGCCGAGCACGGACCGGACGCGGTGGGCGTGTTCGGCGGCGGCGGCCTCACCAACGAGAAGGCCTACCTGCTGGGCAAGTTCGCCCGGGTGGTGCTGGGCACCGCCAACATCGACTACAACGGCCGGTTCTGCATGTCCTCGGCCGCCGCCGCACACCGCCGGGCCTTCGGCCTGGACCGCGGGCTGCCGTTCCCGCTCGCGGACATCCCGCACACCGGCTGCCTGATCCTGGTCGGCGGCAACCCGGCCGAGACGATGCCGCCCGCCGTCCGCTACTTCCGCGAACTGCGGGAGAACGGCGGCACGTTGATCGTGGTCGACCCGCGCCGCACCCGCACCGCCGAGCTCGCCGACCTGCACCTGCAGCCCCGCCCCGGCGGGGACCTGGCGCTCGCCCTCGGCCTGCTCCACCTGGTGATCGCGGAGGGCCTGGTGGACGGCGCCTTCGTGGCGCAGCGCACCCGCGGCTTCGAGCAGGCCCGCGAGTCGGCGATGGCCCACTGGCCCGACCGGGTGGAGCGGATCACCGGCGTGCCGGCCCACCAACTCCGCGAGGCGGCACGGCTGTTCGGCCGGTCCGAGACCGGCATGGTGCTCACCGCGCGGGGGCCGGAGCAGCAGAGCAAGGGCACCGACACCGTCGGCGCCTGGATCAACCTGTGCCTGGCCACCGGCAAGGCCGGCCGCCCGTACAGCGGCTACGGCTGCCTGACCGGCCAGGGCAACGGCCAGGGCGGGCGCGAGCACGGCCAGAAGGCCGACCAACTGCCCGGCTACCGCTCGATCGAGGACCCGGCGGCGCGGGAGCACGTCGCGTCCGTGTGGGGCGTCCCGGCCGCGAGCCTGCCCGGCCCCGGTGTGTCGGCGTACGAGCTGCTGGACGGCCTCGGGCAGCCCGGCGGCGTCCGGACGCTGCTGCTGGCCGGCTCCAACCCGGCGGTCTCGGCACCGAACGCCGGGCACGTCACCGAACGGCTGCGGGCACTGGACCTGCTGGTCGTCGCGGACGTGGTGCTCTCCGAGACGGCCCGGCTCGCCGACGTCGTGCTGCCCGTCACCCAGTGGGCCGAGGAGGACGGCACCACCACCAACCTGGAGGGCCGGGTGATCCTGCGCCGCCGCGCCATCGATCCGCCCGAGGGGGTGCGCAGCGAGCTGTGGCTGCTGCGCGAACTCGCCGCCCGGCTGGGCGTCGCGGAGGGCTTCCCGGCCGAGGCCGAGCAGGTCTTCGCCGAACTGCGCCGCGCCTCGGCCGGCGGCGACGCCGACTACGCGGGCATCAGCTACCGGCGGATCGCCGCCGAGGACGGGGTGTTCTGGCCCTGCCCGACGCCGGACCACCCGGGCACCCCGCGGCTGTTCCTCGACCGCTTCGCCACCCCGGACGGCCGGGCCCGCTTCGCCGAGGTGACCCACCGCCCGGCCGGTGAGGAGCCGGACGAGGAGTACCCGCTGTTCCTGACCACCGGCCGGGTGCTCTCCCAGTACCAGAGCGGCGCCCAGACCCGCCGGGTCGCCGAGCTCAACGCGGCCGCCCCCGGCCCGTTCGTCGAGCTGCACCCGCGGCTGGCCGAGCGGCTCGGGATCGCGGACGGCGAGCCGGTCGCGGTCACCAGCCGGCGCGGCCGGGCCGTCGCCGCGGCGCGGATCACCGACGCCATCCGGCCGGACACCGTCTTCATGCCGTTCCACTGGGCCGGCGCCGGCCGGGCCAACAGCCTCACCAACCCGGCGCTGGACCCGGTCTCCCGGATGCCGGAGTTCAAGCTCTGCGCGGTGCGCGTCGAGCGGGCGGGGGCCACCGGGGGCGGCCCGACGAGGGTCGAACGAACGGAGGTCGCCCGATGAGCCGCACACCCCCCACACCCCCCACACCCCCCACACCCCCCACACCCCCCGAGCCCGCCACGGGCCGCACGAGCGGCACGCGCCCTGCGGCCCGCAGGATCGCCGTCGTCGGCGGCGGCATGGCGGCCGCCCGCTTCGCCGAGCGCTACGGCGCCCTCGGCGGGCCCGGCACGGTCACCGTGTACGGCGCCGAGGCCCGCGCCCCGTACAACCGGGTGCTGCTCGCCGAGGTGCTGACCGGGCGCTACGACGCCGAGTCGATCGCCCTGCCGCTCGGCGGGGCGACGGCCCGACCCGGCTGCGAGGTCGTCGCCCTCGACCCGGGCGCGCGCACCCTCGCTCTGGCCGACGGCACGGTGGAGCCCTGGGACGAACTGGTGCTGGCCACCGGCGCCAACCCGGTGCTCCCGCCCGTCCGCGGGCTGCGCCGCCCCGACGGGTACGGCCTGGTCGAGGGCGTGCACACGCTGCGCACCCTGGAGGACTGCTCCCGGCTGGCCGAGGAGGCCGTCGGCGCCAAGCGCGCGGTGGTGATCGGCGGCGGGGTGCTCGGGGTGAGCGCCGCCCGGGCGCTGGCCGCGCTCGGTGTGCGCACCGAAATCGTCCACCAGGCACCGCATCTGATCGAACGTCAGCTGGATCCCGAGGCGGCCGACGTGCTGCGGGAGCGGCTGCGGCTGCTCGGCGTCGACTGCTACACCGGCAACCGCGCCCGGGCCGTCCACGGCGGCGAGAAGGTCGGCTCCGTGGAGCTGGCCAGCGGCTACCGGCTGGACTGCGACCTGGTGGTCCTCGCCTGCGGCACCCGTCCGCGCACCGCGCTGGCCCACGCCGCCGGACTGCCGGTCGGCACCGGGATCCTGGTGGACGACCGGCTGGCCGCCGCCCCGCACGTGTCCGCGATCGGCGACTGCGTCGAGCACCGCGGCACCGTCCACGGGCTGGCCGGCCCGGCCTGGGAGCAGGCCGACGTCCTCGCCCGCCGCCTCTCCGGCGCCGAACCGGACGCCCGCTACCCCGGCACCAGCCCGCGCGCCCGGCTCAGCACCGGCGACCTGGAGTACGCGGCCTTCGGCACCGTCGACGAGACCCTCGACCCCGGCCTTGACGTGCTGCGGCTCACCGACGCCACCCGCGGCAGCTACAAGAAGCTCGTCCTGCGCGGCGACCGGCTGGTCGGCGCCATCCTGCTCGGCGACCTGGCCACCGTGGACGCCCTGGCCGGCGCCTTCGCCGACGGCGGCACGCTCGCCGGCCACCCCCTGCACCTGCTCACCCGAGGAACTGCCATGACTGGAGTAGCGCGATGACCCCTGACGACCGCGACCGCACTGTCCGGGACCTCGTCCTGGTCGGCCACGGCATGGTCGGCCAGCGCTTCCTGGAGGCCTGGACCGAGCAGCCGGCCGCGGCTGCCTGGCGGGTCACCGTGCTCGCCGAGGAGCCCCGGCCCGCCTACGACCGGGTCCACCTCAGTGCGCTGTTCTCCGGCAGCACCCCCGACGACCTCGGACTCTGCCCCGCCGGCTTCCCGGCCGAGCACGGCATCGACCTGCGGCTGGGCGACCCGGCCACCGCGATCGACCGCGAACGGCGGCTGGTGCACACCCGCTCCGGCTCCCGGGTCCACTACGACGTCCTGGTGCTGGCCACCGGCTCGGTGCCGTTCGTGCCGCCGGTGCCCGGCACCGACGCCCCCGGCTGCCACGTCTACCGGACCATCGAGGACGTCGACGCCATCCGCGCCGGGGCCTCGACCGCCCGGACGGGCGTCGTCGTCGGCGGTGGGCTGCTCGGCCTGGAGGCGGCCGGCGCGCTGCGGGCCGGCGGACTGGACACCCACGTGGTGGAGTTCGCGCCCCGGCTGATGGCCGTCCAGGTCGACGACGGCGGCGGCGCGGCCCTGCGCCGCAAGATCGAGGAGCTCGGCGTCACCGTCCACACCAGCGCCGGCGCCAGCGGCGTCCTCACCGGCCCGGACGGCACGGTCCGCGGCCTCGCCCTCGCCGACGGGCGCGAACTGCCCGCCGACCTGGTGGTGTTCTCGGCCGGCGTGCGCGCCCGCGACCAGCTCGCCCGGGAGTGCGGGCTGCCGGTCGGCGCGCGCGGCGGTGTGGTGGTCGACGCGCACTGCCGCACCGAGGACCCGGCGATCCTCGCCATCGGCGAGTGCGCCCAGGCCGTCGACGGCCGGGTCTACGGCCTGGTCGCCCCCGGCTACCAGATGGCCGAGACGGCGGCGCGCACCCTCGCGGAGCTGGAGGGCGAGGGCTTCACCGGCGCCGACACCTCCACCAAGCTCAAGCTGCTCGGCGTGGACGTCGCCAGCTTCGGCGACCCGCACGGCACCGCCGAAGGCGCCCTCGACGTGCTCTACAGCGACAGCCGCAGCGGCGTCTACCGCAAGCTCGTCATCGGCGCCGACGGCGCACTGCTCGGTGGTGTCCTGGTCGGCGACACCGAGGGCTACGGCACCCTGCGCCCGCTCGCCGTCGGCGGCAAGCCGCTCACCGTCGCCCCCGAACAGCTCGTCCTGCCCGCCGGGTTCGCCCCCGCCGGAGCGGTCGCACTGCCCGACGAGGCGGTGCTCTGCTCCTGCCACAACGTCACCCAGGGCGCGGTGCGCGCCGCCGTCCGCGACCAGGGCTGCGACAGCGTCGCCGCCGTCAAGAAGTGCACCCGGGCCGGGACCGGCTGCGGCAGCTGCCTCAAGCAGCTCGGCGCCGTCGTCACCGAGGAGCTGGAAGCCGCCGGGGTCAGCACCGCCAAGGGCCTGTGCGAGCACTTCGCCCACACCCGCGCCGAGCTGTACGAGATCGTCCGGGTCACCGGCGTGGCGGGCTTCTCCGAACTGCTCGCCGAGCACGGCAGCGGCGGCGAGGGCTGCGAGATCTGCAAGCCGACCGTCGCCTCCATCCTCGCCAGCCTCGGCAACGGCCACATCCTGGACGGCGAGCAGGGCGCCCTGCAGGACTCCAACGACCACTTCCTCGCCAACCTGCAGCGCAACGGCTCGTACTCGGTCGTCCCCCGGGTGCCCGGCGGCGAGATCACCCCCGAGGGCCTGATCACGATCGGCGAGATCGCCCGCGACCACGGCCTCTACACCAAGATCACCGGCGGTCAGCGGATCGACATGTTCGGCGCGACCGTCGACCAACTGCCGGTCATCTGGCAAAAGTTGGTCGATGCCGGCTTCGAGTCCGGGCACGCCTACGGCAAGTCGCTGCGCACCGTGAAGTCCTGCGTCGGCGAGACCTGGTGCCGCTACGGAGTCCAGGACTCCACCACCCTCGCCATCGAACTCGAACTGCGCTACCGGGGGCTGCGCTCCCCGCACAAGCTCAAGGCCGCCGTCTCCGGCTGCGCCCGCGAGTGCGCCGAGGCCCAGAGCAAGGACTTCGGCATCATCGCCACCTCGGCCGGCTGGAACCTCTACGTCGGCGGCAACGGCGGCATGACCCCGCGGCACGCCGACCTGCTCGCCGCCGACCTCGACCGCGAGACCCTCATCCGCACCATCGACCGCTACCTGATGTTCTACATCCGCACCGCCGACCGCCTGGAGCGCACCTCGGTCTGGCTGGAGCGGCTGGAAGGCGGCCTCGACCACCTGCGGGCCGTCGTCATCGACGACTCGCTCGGCATCGCCGCCGAACTGGACGATCTGATGGAGCGTCACATCAGCGGCTACCGCGACGAATGGGCCGAGACGCTCGCCGACCCCGAGCGGCTGCGTCGCTTCGCCTCCTTCGTCAACGCCCCCGGCACCCCCGACCCCGCCGTGACCTTCGTCCCCGAACGCGGCCAGATCCGCCCCGCCCGCCCCGGCGAGGCCGGCCGCACCCTCGACTCCCCGGTGTTCGTCGCCGGAACCCGACTGGAGGTGCTCACCCCGTGACCGTACAGATCCACGACGGCACCCGCTGGCAGACCGTCTGCGCCCTCACCGACCTGCAACCCGGCCGCGGCGTCGCGGTGTTGCTCCCGGAGACCGGCCAGGTCGCGCTCTTCCGGGACCGCTCAGGAACGCTCCACGCCGTCGACAACCTCGACCCGTTCAGCGGCGCACCGGTCCTCTCCCGGGGCCTGCTCGGCAGCCGCGGCGACCGTCCGACGCTCATCTCGCCGATGTACAAGCAGGTCTACGACCTGACCGACGGCCGCTGCCTGGACGAGGACACCGCCCCCGACGGCGCCCCCGCGGTGCTGCGGCGCTGGCCGGTGCGGGTGGCCGCGCCCGGAGGTGCGCAATGACGACCGTCCTCGACGCGAGAAAGCCCGCCCCGCTGGCGGGTTGGGACCCGGAGGACGAGGAGTTCTGGTCGCAGACCGGCGCCCGGATCGCCCGCCGCAACCTGGTGTTCTCCGTGCTCTCCGAACACATCGGCTTCTCCGTGTGGAGCCTCTGGTCGGTCCTTGTCCTCTTCCTCGGCCCCGAGTACCACATCGACACCGCCGGGAAGTTCACCCTCACGGCCCTGCCGACCGCACTCGGCGCCCTGCTGCGCCTGCCGTACACCTTCGCCGTCGCCCGCTTCGGCGGGCGCAACTGGACGGTGGTCAGCGCCCTGCTGCTGCTCGTCCCCACCACGCTCGCCGCCCTCGTGCTGGAACCAGGCGTCCCGTACGGGACCCTGCTGGCCGTCGCCTGCGCGGCCGGCGTCGGCGGCGGGAACTTCGCCTCCTCGATGGCCAACATCAACGCCTTCTACCCGCACCGGCTCAAGGGCTGGGCCCTCGGCATCAACGCGGGCGGCGGCAACCTCGGCGTACCGGCGGTCCAGCTGCTCGGGCTGCTGGTGCTGGCCACCGCCGGCGCCGCCCACCCCCGGCTGCTGCCGCTGCTCTACCTGCCGCTGATCGTGCTCGCGGCGGCGGGGGCGTGGTGGCGAATGGACAACCTGGCGACGAACTCTGTCGGGCCGTCTGGGTCGTCCGGCTCCTCCGGCTCGTCCCGGGCGGGGCGGGCGCTGCGGGAAGTCGCCCGCGACCCGTACGGCTGGGCCGTCTCGACGCTGTACATCGGGACGTTCGGCTCGTTCATCGGCTTCGGGTTCGCCTTCGGACAGGTGCTGCAGGTGCAGTTCCACGAACGCTTCGACACCCCGGTCAAGGCGGCCGCGCTCACCTTCCTCGGGCCGCTGCTGGGCTCGCTGCTGCGGCCGGTCGGCGGGCGGCTCGCCGACCGGTACGGCGGGGCGGTCGTCACGCTGTGCACCTTCCTCGCCATGGGGGCCGGGACCGGCGTGGTGCTGCTCGCCTCGCGGGCCGACTCGCTGCCGCTGTTCCTCGCCGGGTTCATCGCGCTGTTCGTGCTCAGCGGCCTCGGCAACGGCTCGACGTACAAGATGATCCCGGCGCACTACCAGGCCGTCGCCCGGACGGCGGTCGCGGCCGGCGCCGACCCGGAGGCCGCCGAGGCCGACTCCCGGCGCCGCTCCGCCGCGCTGATCGGGCTCGCGGGAGCGATCGGCGCGTTCGGCGGAGTGCTGGTGAACCTGGCCTTCCGGCAGTCCTTCCTGGCCAGCCACAACGGCGACGCGGCGTACCTCGGGTTCCTCGGGGCGTACGTGCTCTGCTCGGTGCTGACCTGGGCGGTCTGGCTCCGGCGGCGGTGACCAGGGGGCGGGCACCGGCGGAGGGACCGGCCCGCGGGCCGGGCTGCCGGGCCCGGCCGCGGGGGTGGGCCGTTGGTATGACGACCGCCCGGCCTCGACGCGCGGCGCCCCGGCCGGGCGGTTAGCGTCAGCCGCAACACGTCCTCACCACAGGGAGGTTGCAGTGCAACGGTGGATCATCCTGGCGGTCGTCACCACGGCCCTCGCCGGCCTCGCCGCACCCGCCCAGGCCGACGACCCGGTCCCCGCCACCACCGTCGTCAGCCTCGGCGACGCCAAGATCGACCCGAAACTGCCCGGCCGCGTCCGGGTCGACGTCGACTACCTCTGCTCGGTCGGCACCGAGGCCCGCTCGCTCACCGTCTCCGTCGAGCAGAAGGACCCGCAGGACTCCTCCTCGATCGCCTTCGGCTCCAGCCGGACGGCCGAGGCGGACGTGGTCTGCGACGGGACGCAGCAGCAACGGCAGATCGTCGTCCAGTCCAAGACCTTCAACTGGATCCCCGACGTCGACGCCGTGCTCACCGCCACCGTCTCCAACATCGGCGCCACCCCGCCGGCCGCGGCGGACGCCAAGCGGGTCACGCTCACCACCGCGCCGGCCGCCCCCAGCGCCACCACGAGCTGAGCCGGGATTGCCCTACGCTCGTGCCCTGCACACGGGGAGGGGCACGAGCGGTGGTCGACAGCTCGAACACGATGAACGGCACCGTGCACGGGGACGCCGTCCAAGCCGGGTACATCGGAAACGTCTACCTGGACGGACGGCGTCCCCCGGCCGTCGCCGACGGGGACGACCCCTGGGTGCACACCGCCGCCGACTCCCGGGCCTGGCACCACGTCCGGGCCGACCGCGACGCCGAACCGTACCGGCGGGCTGCGCTCGCAGCCGTCCGCCGACTCGCCCGCCTGCGCGACGAGGCCCACCTCACGGACGACCCCTGGCAGGACCCCGGGATCGCGCTCCGCTTCGCCGCACGCGTCGGCTGGCTGCTCGGCGACGAGCCGCTCGACCTCTACCCGGCCGAGGCGGCGCTGCTGGCCGTACTCCCCTTCCTCTACCGGGTCCGCTCCCTGCGCCTCGCCGCCGCCCGGGCAACCGTGCGGCCGACCGACCTGCAGGCGTCGGGCGAGCCCCACGGCGACCGGGCGGCGTACGAGCAGTTCATCGAGTCCCACGACCTGCTCACCCACCGCGCCCGCACCCGGCCCGACTCGGCCGCGCCGCTCGGCTGGTGGCTCTTCCACCGCTGGCTCGACCAGCACGAGGACCTCGCCGACCCCGACGGCGTCCGCGAACTCCTCGACGCGCTGCCGGAGCTCGCCGAACTCGGCGAGACCTTCTCGCCCAAGCGGGTCTGCGCCCTCCTGCACGGCCTCCGCCGAGGCCCCGACGTCACGAACCGCGACTACCTCGCCGGCCTCAGCGCCGACGACCACCTGCGCGCCCCCGGCGAACAGCACGTCCGCGAGCCGCGGCTGGCCCTGCTGCTGGCACTCGCCTACGGCACCGCCATCGAGACCACCGCCCTGCCCGACATCGTCGCCGAACACCTCGGCATCCCCCACGAGGTCGGCCTACCCGCCCTGCGCCGGACCCTGGACGAGGCGGTGTGGGGCGGGTCCTACGACCTGCCCGTGCTCCGCGCCGAATGCCACCACGAAGCAGTCGTCGAAGGCCTGCGCGAGTACACGGCCAGGGCCGACGAACTCCTCCACGCCGTCCGCCGCGTGCTGGTGGACCACCCGCTGCCCACCCGCCTCACCTCCGACGAAGCCGCCCCCGCCGGCGGCGCCTTCACCGGCTGGGCGAGGTTCCGGCTGGACGAACGGCGGGTGCGCAGCCTGCTGATGGGCGTCGAGCTCTACCGCGACCGGGACCTCGCCGTCCGCGAGCTCTACCAGAACGCCCTCGACGCCTGCCGCTACCGCCGCGCGCGCACCGAATACCTGGACCGCACCAACACCCTGGGCGCCAGCTTCAGCTACGAAGGCCGCATCGAGTTCCGCCAGGGCGTGGACGAGGAGGGCCGCGCCTACCTGGAATGCCAGGACAACGGTGTCGGCATGGGCGAGGCGGAGTTGAGGGGCGTCTTCTCCAACGCAGGCGCCCGCTTCGCGGAGCAACTGGACTTCAAACTCGAACGCGCCGAGTGGCGAAAGGCCGACCCACCCGTCGAGCTGTACCCCAACAGCCGCTTCGGCATCGGCGTGCTGAGCTACTTCATGCTCGCCGACGAGATCCGGGTGACCACCTGCCGCATGGACGCCACCGGCCGACGGGGTCCCCTCCTGGAGGTCTCCATCCACGGCCCCGGCCACCTCTTCCGCATCGTCGAGCGAGAGGACACCTGCCGGAAGCCCGGCACCACCGTCCGGCTGTTCCTCCGGGACGACATCGACCTGGCGGCGTCGTGGTCGGCTCTCGAAGCGCTCGAACGCCTGCTGGGCATCGCGGAGTTCACCACGACGGCCGTTCACGAGGAGCGGAGAGTCGAGTGGGAGCCGGGAACGTTTCGGAGCAGGTCGTCACCGACGGCCGAGGAGTTCGGCATCGGCGCGTGGGGTGCATTGGTTCCGTGGACGGAGGCACCCAGCGGAGTGCACGTGACGTGGTGCGAGTACGGCGGGGCACTTCTGGTGGACGGCCTGTTCGTCCAGCCGTCGGCATCGCGGAGGCTCATGGCACCCGGCAGGGGACCCGTGGGAGTCGTCGTGAACCTCTCGGGCCCGTGGGCGCCGAGCAGGTTGTCGGTTGACCGTCGCCAGGTGATCGATGACGTGTCCGACCGCATCGGTGGACTCCTCAAGAAGGCAGTCGTCGAACTGGTCGGCACCGGCGCACCTCTGCTGAGCATGGAATGGCTCACGGACGTGATGGATGGGGACGCGGAGCTCGCCGACGTCGTGGCCGCGGAGTGTGTCCGGCAGGGCCGAGTCTTCGACTACTGCGGCATCGAGTTCGAGACCCGACGGACGGGGTGCTTCCCCGTGGACATCGATGTGCTGGACGTCGTGGGGATCGCGGCGCCCGGCGCGAGCGGCAGGAAGCCGCAAGTCGCCGGCAGGCCGGGGGACTCGGTTGTCCTGTGGAGACTCCTGGCACACCGTCGGCAGCAGCAGTTGGAGGCGCTGGCGGACGTGTGTCCGGAACTCCTGGCCGTCGGGGACGTCCGTGCGGCGATGCCGTCCGATCAAGTCTCCATGACGACCCGCCATGGTGTGAGGTTCACGGGGACGAGGTACTGGAGGAGTCCTGGCAGAGAGGTGATCGCCATGATCGCCGCCAGGCTCGGTGCCGATCTGGATTCCGCCGAGGAGTGGGCCATCAGCGTCGGCATGGTGCCCGGTGGTGCTCCGGGTGGTGGTCGGCGGGTCACCGTGACCGGATTGGTGGCGGAAGCTGGCTATCGGGACGTCTCGGTCACCGAGGTGGCCGAGGAGTGGTTGCGGGACGGTGCGGATGTCTCTCGGGCTGTGCGTGATCTGGCGCTCGCGGTGGAGTCCGACCCGGTGTTCCTGCGGGCGCGGGGAGAGCACGGGCGGTTCCGTGACTGGCCGGAGCCGGGTGACGTCGTCGCCCCGGGCCATCTGGTCAAGGCGAGCGTCACGCTGGGCGTTCCCGTGCCCGAGGTGGTGCGCGCCATGGCGGGGTACGGACTGAAGGCCGACCCGACGGGACTCCCCGCTCATCCGTCGGATGACCTGCTCGTGCCGCTCAGCTCGTGTCTTGACGGTTCATGGCCGTGGCTCCTCCGCGCGGAAGTCGTCCCCGCTGCGCATGTGTTGCGTGTTGCGGAAGCGAGGGAGGTCGGCATCGGCCAGGTGCTCGATTTCTTCACGGATCTCGGGTTCCGAACGCCGACGATGCCGCAGGACGCATCGG
The DNA here is from genome assembly GCF_044541955.1 of Kitasatospora sp. NPDC085464. NCBI lineage: Bacteria > Bacillati > Actinomycetota > Actinomycetes > Kitasatosporales > Streptomycetaceae > Kitasatospora > Kitasatospora sp. NPDC085464. Next base: position 113,654 of record NZ_JBITTM010000010.1, on the reverse strand, counting down.
TGGAGGACCTGGACCTGTTCGAGCGCCGAGGGGTCCGGTGGGGGGATCCCGCAGAAGTTCCCTTCAGACACGCCTTCGGATTTCTGGACCTCGGAGACACCACCTTGGAGGAGGTGGTCGACTGGTACCGGGCGTACGGATCTCCGATGTGCCTTCCGGGCCCGGCCACTCGACTCGATCGGGAGCTCTTTCAGGTCGACGGCGCCATGGACTGGGAAGACCTGGCCATCGGTGACACCGTGCCGTTCGCCCGGCTGATCACGGCGGCGCATCAGCTCCACAGGCGCCCGGAGGAGTTGGCCGGGCACTTGAGGTCTCGGGGGATCGACGTGTCGTGCGATGGTCTACCCGCCGGTCTGACGCATCGTGAGGCGCTCCAGATTCTCGGTGACATCGGCCGGGAGCCGATCTATGTCGGCAGGGGGCTCTCGTTGGCGACACTCCTGGAGGTCTCGCAGCGCACCGGTAGGTCGATCGCGCGGATCGCCGCGTGGCTCCGTGAGTGGGGCGTTCCCGTCCCCGATGTCGCCGAGACGATCCGCGCGGCCCTGGCGCGGGTGCCGATGGCGGACCCCTCGTAGGTGTGAGTCCGCCGGTGAGCGGGGCTGCTACGATGCGCCCCCTTGTTCTACAGTTCTGTAGAACATCACGACCGGTGAACGGGGACGCGACATGCACAAGCCGCTTCGGCTGCCGCAGCAGGATCGGGCGGACTTCGAGACGGCGCTCGGGCGGGCGCTCGCCGCGCCGCAGGTGCGGGAGGCGTTGCGGGGTGTCGAGGGTGGCGCGCGCGGGGTGGAGTCGTTGCGGCGGGCGGCGCGGGAGGACGTGGAGTTCGTGCTGGCCGCGGCGGCGCCGGAGTACGAGCGGTACGCGGCCCTGCGGGCGAGTGCGGACGCGGTGGTGCGGCTGCCTGCGGACGAGCCGGAGCGGGAGCGGGCGTCGGGGTGGTGGGGGGTGCTGGGGGTGGTGGTGCCGGTCATCGCCGGGGCGGCGGCGGTGATCTTCCTGCTGCTGGGCTTCGCGCTGGGCCTGGTCGAGGACCTGGACGTCCTGGCGCACGCGCTGGTGGAGGCCGGGTGGGTCGCGGCCGGGGTGGCGGCGGTGAGTCTGCTGGTCGGCGGGCTGGGGCTGCTGGGTGCGGCGGCCCGGTCGGCGGAGGCGGCGGGCGAGGAGCCGGACGGCGCGGGGGAGTTGCTGCGGGCGCGGGAGGCTTGGCGGGCGGCGCTGGTGGAGCGCGGGCTGGTGCCGTACCTGGTGGTGCAGGCGAACGGGGCGCCGGATCAGGGGCGTTGATCGAGTTCCGCTGAGCGGGCGGCGTCGACCAGGAGGTGGGCGGCGTCGAGCGGGAGGTCGAGCCGGCGGGCGATCCAGGGGGCCGGGCGGCCGGAGCGGGCGAGCATCCAGGCGGAGTAGAGGCGGTCGAGCCGGGGGGCGTTCTCGGCGAGCAGCAGGGGGCGGACGGCTTCCATGGGGAAGCCTTCGAGGGCGCGGGCGCTGTACTCGGGACCGTCAGGGCCGGCCGGCGGCAGGGGGAGCGGGCGGCGGGCGTCGAGCCACCGGGTGAGGAGTACGGCGCCGACCACGAGGAGGCCGGTGCCGGAGGCGCCGATCAGGATGCCGCCGATGACGGGGCGCTCGTCCTCCTCGGCCATGCCCAGGGCGATCTCCTCCAGGACGAGCAGGCCGAGCACGGTGAGCAGTGCTGCGGCTTCGCCGGGGCGCGGACGGAGCCGGGACGTCGACATGCGGAACCTCTTCCTCGGCGGGGTGGCCGGGGCCTTCGGGCGGGCGCGGCGATTCACCTCCCGTACAACGGCGGTGGGCGGTCCGGGGCACGCCGTGGAGAGCCTGGTGGTGAAGCGTGGGCACGTGGAGTTGACGTAGCGTCAAGAGAGGTGCAGGTACTGTTGGTTGATGGCGCTCGCGCCCGAAAGCGGCTTCGCCCAAGCATAGCCTGAGCATGTCAAGTCCGACTCTGTTGTCGAGCCCGTGGATCCGGCCGTGCGACAGAACGTCGAGCCGTGGCGGCCTCGCACACGATCGCTGCGCCCCGCACACGATCGCTGCGCCCCCACGCGGGGCGTGGGGGCGCAGCGGGGGGCCGGGGGCCGGGGCCTCAGCGGGCCAGGAGTGGCAGCGGTGCGCCGGTGCGGGCGGGGAGTTCCAGGCGGGTGAGCAGCGCGGACGGTGAGACCTCGACGACCCGGCAGCCGGCCCGGTGGCGGCAGTGGCGGGCGACCGAGCCGTGGCGCAGGCGGTCGAAGCGGCGGCGGGTGGCGGCGCCGAGGACGAGCAGGTCGTCGGGGCCGGTGACGGCGCCGACCAGGGCGCGCCCGGGGTCGGCGTCGACCACCAGCGGGCGGATGACCAGGCCGGACGGGTAGCCGCCGTAGGCCTGTTCGAAGGCGACGTCGAGCCGGCGGCGGGCGGCGTGCTCCAGTTCGGACCGCGGGCGCAGCGCGTCCCGCTCGCCGGCCGTCCACGCGGCGACGGGCACCAGCACCGCCCCGTGCCGGGCCGCCTCGCCGACAGCGTGGTAGAGGGCGGCCAGACTGCTCAGGGATCCGCTCAGGCCGACGATCACTCGGGTGGTCCCGGTCATGGCCGTTCGCCTCCGTCTCTCCGGAATCGCTCCGGTGGTCTGTCCGGTGGTTTGTCCGGTGGTCGGTCCCGTCCGTCCGGTGGGTGGGTCCGGTGTACGGGCCCCGTGGTCCGTCCCGTGGTCCGTTCCGTGAGCGGGTCCGGAGGGTGGGTCCGGAGGGCGGGTCCCGTGGGGTTCGCCGGTTCGGTTCTCCTCGCTGCGGATGCCTCCAGTGAACCCCGGAACCGGCCCGTCCGCACCGGCGCTGACGCCACCATGACGCCGGTCGCACACATCTTGACGGCCTGCTGACGAGTGGCCCGCTGGCCGGTGCGCCCGCCGGTGGTGCTCAGCCGAGACCGGGCACGAACTGGATCACCAGGTCGATCGCCTTGATGCCGAGGAACGGCAGCACCAGCCCGCCCAGCCCGTACACGCGAAGGTTGCGCCGGAGCAGGTCGGTCGCGGAGGCGGGCTGGTAGCGGACGCCGCGCAGCGCGAGCGGGATCAGTGCGACGATGATCAGCGCGTTGAAGATGATCGCGGAGGCGATCGCCGAGGTGGGGCTGTGCAGGCCCATGATGTTCAGGTGGTGCAGCCCGGGGTAGGCGTTCGCGAACATCGCGGGGATGATCGCGAAGAACTTGGCCACGTCGTTGGTGATCGAGAAGGTCGTCAACGCGCCGCGGGTGATGAGGAGTTGTTTGCCGACCCGGATGATGTCGATCAGCTTGGCCGGGTTGGAGTCGAGATCGACCATGTTGCCGGCCTCCTTGGCGGCCGGGGTGCCGGAGTTCATGGCGACGCCGACGTCGGCCTGGGCGAGCGCGGGGGCGTCGTTGGTGCCGTCGCCGGTCATCGCGACCATGTTCCCGGCGGCCTGTTCGCGTCGCAGGTGGGCGAGCTTGTCCTCGGGGGTGGCCTCGGCGAGGAAGTCGTCCACGCCGGCCTCCTCCGCGATCGCCCTGGCGGTCAGCGGGTTGTCGCCGGTGACCATGACCGTGCGGATGCCCATGCGGCGCAGTTCGGCGAAGCGTTCGGCGATGCCCTCCTTCACCACGTCCTTGAGCTCGACGACGCCGAGTGCGCGGGCGCCGTGCCGGTCGTGGACGGCGACCAGCAGCGGGGTGCCGCCGGCTTCGGCGATCCGGTCGACCAGCGGCTTGGCCTCGATCGGCAGTCGTCCGCCGGATTCGACGACCCAGCGGGCGACGGCGTTCGCGGCGCCCTTGCGGATGAGGCAGGTGGTGCCGTCGGGCCAGCGCAGGTCGACGCCGCTCATCCGGCTGTGCGCGGTGAACGGGACGGGCTGCTGCTCGCCGAGTTCGCCGGGGGAGCGGGGCGGCACCCAGTACTGACGGTTCGTCAGTTCGACGAGTGACCGCCCTTCGGGTGTTTCGTCCGCGATCGAGGCCAACTGGGCGGCTTCGGCGAGCTGTTCGGTGGTGGCGCCGGGCAGGGGGTGCAGGGCGACGGCGCGGCGGTTGCCGTGGGTGATGGTGCCGGTCTTGTCGAGCAGCAGGACGTCGACGTCCCCGGCGGCCTCCACCGCGCGGCCGGAGAGGGCGACGACGTTGCGCTGGACGAGCCGGTCCATGCCGGCGATGCCGATCGCCGAGAGCAGCGCGCCGATCGTGGTCGGGATGAGCGCGACCATCAGCGCGACGAGCACGATGGTGGTCTGCGGCGCGTTCGCGTAGATGGCCATCGGCTGGAGGGAGGCGACGGAGAGCAGGAAGACGATGGTGAGGGAGGCGAGCAGGATGTTGAGGGCGATCTCGTTGGGCGTCTTCTGCCGGTTGGCGCCTTCGACCAGGGCGATCATGCGGTCGACGAAGCTGTGCCCGGGCCGGGAGGTGACCCGGACGACCAGGTGGTCGGAGAGGACTTTGGTGCCGCCGGTGACGCCGGTGCGGTCGCCGCCCGACTCGCGGACGACGGGTGCGGACTCCCCGGTGATGGCGGATTCGTCGACGGTTGCGACGCCCTCGACCACCTCGCCGTCCTGCGGGATCACCTCACCGGCCGGCACGAGGACGATGTCGTGCAGCATCAACTGCTCGGCGGGGATGACCTCGTGGCGCAGGTCGCGGGTGCCGACCCGCCAGTGCAGCAGCCGTCGGGCGGTGGTGCCGACCTGGGCGCGGCGCAGCGAGTCCGCCTGCGCCTTGCCGCGGCTCTCGGCGACGGCCTCGGCGAGGTTGGCGAACAGCACGGTCAGCCACAGCCAGAACGAGATCACCCAGGCGAAGACCCCCGGGTGGAGCACCGCCGTGAGGGTGGTGAGTGCCGAGCCGGTCTCGACCACCAGCATCACCGGGTTGCGCGCCATGACGCGCGGGTGCAGTTTGCGGACGGCGGCGGGCAGCGCCTCGGCGAGCTGCTGCCGGGTGATGAGCCGGCGGCGGCCGGTCCGGGGGTCGGGCGGCCGGTGGCTCGGGTGCTGCGGAGCTTGCACGGGTGCATGCTCCCGGCGGCGGGACCGGTTCTGCTGGTCGGTGGTGGTGTCCGGGGTGGTGAGGGCCGAACGGCGCATCGTCTCGGGGGACCTTCCGGGCCGCCCGGTCGGGTGGGCGGCGGTTCGGGGATCGGCGGGGACGGCGGACAGCCCACCACCGCCGGTCCGCGCGCCATGCCGCTCTTGACGCAGGCTTGGCGGCGGGGATGCCGTCCTTGACGGCTCCCTGACACCGGGGCTGCGGCCCTGTCAGGGGAACGTCAAGGTCGGCGGCGGCGGCGTAGGCCATCCGTCAAGGACCGTGCGGTCGGTGTGCGGAGGGTCTCCACTGGAGGTGAACGGAGGTGCGGCCCGCCACCGGGGTGGGCTCCATGCCCGCCACCGCGGGACGAACCGCACGACCCAGCACCGAGAGGACCCGCCATGACCACCGCCACCCTCCTCGTCGACGTCGACCGGCCGCTGGAGCGCACCGCCCGCCCGGTGTCCGCCACAGGGCGCCAGGACCGGCCCGAGCCGCCGGATCCGGCCCCGGCGGACGAGCGCGACCGCATCCGCACCCGCCCGGCGCACTGCCGCTTCGCGATGCACTACGAGGACTGACCGGCCGCCACCCCGACCCACCCCCCAGGAGCACCCTCATGACCCAGCTCATCACTCGTGCTGCCGCCGGTTCTCCCGCCGCCGACGCTCCCGCCGCCGGTTCTCCCGTCACCGACGGTCCCGCCGCCGACCGGCTCGGCGGTCCGTGGCCGGCGTCGGCGCGGCCCGGTCGGGGAGCCGACGTGCTGGTCGGCGGGGTCGGGCTGGCCGAGGCCGCCGAGCGGTTCGGCACCCCGCTGTACGTGCTGGACGAGGGCGAGGTGCGGGCCAGGGCGCGGGCGTACCGGCGGGCGCTGCCGCACGCCGAGGTGCTGTACGCGGCCAAGGCCTTCCTGTGCAGCGCGATGGCCGACTGGGTGGCCGACGAGGGCCTGGGCCTGGACGTCTGCTCGTCCGGCGAGCTGTGGCTGGCGGTCTCGGCGGGCTTCCCGCCGCAGCGGATCCTGCTGCACGGCAACGCGAAGTCGCCGGAGGAGCTCCGGTCGGCCCGGCGGCTGCGGGTGGGGCGGATCGTCATCGACGGGCCGGCCGAGATCGCCCGGCTCGCCGCGCTGGTGGCGGCCGACACCCCGCAGAAGGTGCTGGTCCGGGTGGTCCCGGGGATCGCGGCCGGGCACCACGCGGCGGTGCGGACGGGTGTCGGCGGGCAGAAGTTCGGCTTCCCGATCGAGGGCGGCGACGCGGCCGACGCGCTGGCCCGGGTGCTCGACCAGCCGGGGCTCGAACTCGCCGGTCTGCACTGCCACCTGGGGTCGCAGATCACCGAGGTGGAGCCGTACCTGCGGGCGGTCGACGCGCTGGTGGGCCTGCTGGCGGAGGTCCGCGACCGGCACGGCGTGGAGCTGCCCGAGCTGGACCTCGGCGGCGGCCACGGCATCAAGTACCTGCCGGGGGACGCGGAGCTGGACCTCGCCGAGTTCGCGGTGCGGGTGACCGACCGGGTGGCGGTGCGCTGCGCGGAGGCCGGGCTGGACGTGCCCCGGCTGGTGGTGGAGCCGGGTCGTGCGCTGGCCGGGCCGGCCGCGGTGGCGGTGTACCGGGTGCTGTCGGTGAAGCGCGTCGCGGACGGCCGGTGCTTCGTCGCGGTGGACGGCGGGATGAGCGACAACCCGCGCCCGACGCTGTACGGATCGCCGTACAGCGTGCGCCTGGTGGGCCGCCGCTCGGAGGCGGGCGAGGCCCGGGTGGACGTGGTGGGGCGCCACTGCGAGGCGGGGGACGTGCTGGTGCGCGACGCGGTGCTGCCCGCCGACGTGCGGCCGGGGGACCTGCTGGCCGTCCCGGCGGCCGGGGCGTACCAGCTGTCGATGGCCTCCGGCTACAACCTGGTCGGCCGCCCGGCGGTCGCCGCGGTGCGGGACGGCCGGGCGCGGCTGCTGATCCGGCGGGAGACGGTGGAGGACTTCCGGGCGCGTGAGGTGGGACGGTAGCTCCACCGGGCGGGGTGCCGAGCGGCTGATAACGGAACGGTTGCGGAGCCCGTCCTCCCGTGCGCACCTCTTGACGGCGCGGGGAGGGCGGGCGTTTGCTGTGTCCCGCTCGTTGGAACCCGTTTGGTTCTGGTTTGTTTTGTGTGTTTGAACGTTCAAAACGCTCCGAGTGCCCCACGGAACCCGGCGAGTGCGCCATCACCCCCCCTCCCCTGCCTTCCAGTGCCGCTCCATCGAGAGGAATGCAATGTCACACCTTTCTCGCCGCGACCTGCTCCGCACGTCCGGAGCGGGCTTGCTGGCCCTCGCCGCCGGCGGCAGCCTCGCGGCCTGCGGCGGCTCCGGCTCGGGCGGCGCCTCGGGCGGGGACGCCGACAGCGGCACCGTCACCGTCTGGTCCTGGGCCACCGCCGCCGAGGCCCTGCGCGGGATCGTCCCGGCCTTCGAGAAGGAAAACCCAGGGATCAAGGTCGACGTCCAGGACATCGGCGAACCGGCCATCTGGGACAAGATCACCGTCGGCATGGCGGCCGGCGGCCAGGGCCTCGGCGACGTCCTGCACATCGGCTGCGACTACCTTCCGGGCTACCTGGAGAAGTTCCCCGGGGGCCTGGCCAACCTCTCCGAGTTCGGCGCCGACGCGCACAAGGACAAGTTCGCCAAGGGCCTGTGGCCGGTCGTCACCGGCAAGGAGGGCCACGTCTACGCGCTGCCGTGGGAGGTCAATCCGCTCGGCTTCTTCTACCGCAAGGACTACTTCGACAAGGCGGGCATCGATCCCGAGTCCCTCGCCACCTGGGACGACCTGATCGCCGTCGCCGACCGGTTCAAGGCCGCCAACCCCGGCATCGCCGTGATCGGCCTCAACAAGGCCGCCAACCCGACTCCCGACCTGGACTTCCTCCAGGGCCTTATGCAGCTCCAGGGAGCCTTCTACTTCGACCTCCAGGGGAAGATCACCGTCGGCTCCGAGCCGGCCGTGCGCGCCCTGACCATCGTCAGGCGACTGGAGGAGGCCGGACTGATCGCCGACACCCCCGGAGTCCAGAGCTGGGTGCCCGTGATGAAGACGGGCAAGCTCGCGGTGGCCGCGATGCCCGCGTGGGTCGCGCACTACCTGGAGAAGAAGTTCCCCGACCAGAGCGGAAACTGGCGCCTCACCAAGCCCCCGGCAGTGACCCCCGGCGGGAAGCGCACCGCCCTGGTCAACTCCACCCACCTGGCCGTCGCCGCCTCCAGCCCGCGCCGCCGCGCCGCCTGGAAGTTCGTCGAGTACGCGCTCACCCGCACCGCCTCGGTGAACGCCATGTTCAACGCCGGCGGTGTCTTCCCGGCCCTCACGGAGGCCTACACCGACCCGCTGTACGCCGCGCCGAGCGCGTACTACGGAGGCCAGCCGGTGCTCAAGACCTTCGCCGACCTCGCCACCGACGGCGGCGACCCCACCAACTACTCCGGCGACTACGCCCGCGCCCTCAAGCTCGTCAGCGACGCCCAGACCAAGGTCCTCCTCAAGGGCGCCGACCCGGCCGCCGTCCTCCAGGACGCCGCGAAGCAGCTCGCCCAGCAGACCGGACGCACGATCGCATGACCGCCACCGCCCCGTCCGTCAGCCTCGCCAAGGACGCCGCGCGGGCCCACCGCACCGCCCGGTGGCGCCGCACCGCAGTGCCGTACCTGCTGCTCGCCCCCGCCCTCCTGACCTTCGGCGTGTTCAAGGCCTACCCGGTCGTCGACTCGCTGCTGCTGTCCTTCACCACCGGCTCCGGCGCCGCCACCCGCAGCGCCGGCCTCGCCAACTACCGCCGCCTGCTGGACGATCCGTTGTTCTGGACGGCGCTGCGCAACACCGCCGAGATCCTCGTCGTGCAGGTCCCGCTGATGCTCGCGCTGGCCGTGCTGATGGCCGTCGGCATCAACTCCGCGTTCGTGCGCTGGCGCGCGGTGTGGCGGCTCGGCATCTTCATGCCCTCGGTCACCGGCCTGGTGGCCACCGGCGTGATCTTCGCCTATCTGCTCAAGGCCGACGACGGTGCGGTCAACTGGTTGCTGGACGCCGTCGGACTGCCCACCGCCGACTGGCTGGGCCAGCCGTTCTGGGCCCGGATGGCCGTCGTCCTGGTGCTCACCTGGCACTACACCGGCTACAACGCCGTCATCTACCTCGCCGGCCTGCAGTCCATCCCCAAGGAACTGTACGAGGCCGCGATGGTCGACGGCGCCGGACCGATCCGCCGCTTCACCGCGATCACCCTGCCGGGCCTGCGCCCGGTGCTGCTCTTCACGCTCGTGCTGTCCACCATCGGCACGCTCCAACTCTTCGACGAGCCGTACGTGCTGACGGGCGGCGGCCCGGACAACGCGACACTCACCGTTTCCATGTACCTGTACCAGAACGGCTTCAGGTACTTCGACTTCGGCTACGCGTCCGCCATCGCCTACGCGCTCACCCTGCTCGTGTCGGTGCTCGGCGCGGCCCAGATGCGCCTGATGGGAGAGCGCGACCGATGAACCTCCGCAAACTCCGCGGCTGGCCGCTGACCTTCGTGCTCGCCGGCATCACCGGGCTGTCCGTCGGCCCCTTCTACTGGCTGGTGATCGCCTCCACCCGCAAGGACACCGAGATCTTCGACTGGCCGCCCAAGCTGCTGCCCGGCGGGCACCTCGGTGAGAACCTCAGCCACCTCCAGCAGAAGATCGGCCTGCTCCGCGTGGTCGGCAACTCGCTGCTGGTGGCGGGGGTCCAGACGATCGGCGCCCTCGTCGTGGCGCTGCTGGCGGGGTACGCCTTCGCCAAGTTCCGTTTCCGCGGCCGCACCCTGCTCTTCGCACTGCTGCTCTCCACCCTCGTCGTGCCCGAACAGGTCATGCTGGTACCGCTGTTCAAGATGATGATGGACTTCGGTCTGCTGGACACCTACCAGGCGCTGATCCTGCCCGGCCTGTGCGTGCCGTTCGCCGTGTTCCTGATGCGGCAGTCGCTGAGCAGCCTGCCGGACGAACTCCTGGACGCCGCCCGGGTCGACGGCGCGGGCGAACTCCGGGTGCTGTTCAGCGTGGTCGTGCCGGTCATGCGGCCGGTGCTCGCCGCGCTGTCGATCTTCCTCTTCCTGGGGTCCTGGAACCAGTTCGTGTGGCCGCTGATCGCCCTGCGCAGCCCCGCGATGCACACCCTGCCCGTCGCACTGGCGACCCTGCAGGGCAACAAGTCCAACACCGACTACGGCGCGATCCTCTCCGGCACCGCGCTCTCCACCCTGCCGATGATGGTCCTCTTCCTGGTCCTCCAACGGCAGTTCATCTCCGGCCTGCTGGCCGGCGCCACGAAGGGATGACGACCGTGACCGACATCTGGGAGCCGCACGCCCCCGCCGCCGCCGGCGGCGGCCTGCGCCCGCTGCACGCCCAGGGCCTGGACCTGCGGGTCTGCGGCGCGGCCACGGCCCGGGAGATCGCCGACGGGGTGCTGGAGGTGAGCGCCGAGGGCGAGGGCGACGTCCGGATCGAGTGGCGGGTGCCCTGCGTGGACGCCACCGCGCTGTGGACGCCCGAGCCGCACGGCACCGGCCGGCTGCCCGCCGCCTGGAGCGCCCCGCAGCGCACCGGGCTGACCCGCGGCGCGCCGATCGCCGCGCTCGTCGGCACCGGGGACGTCGCGCTGTGCGCCTTCGCCGCCGGACGCCCCGACGTGCTGGCCGGGGCCGGCGTGGTCGAGGAGAGCGGCGAGTTCCGGTTCTGGGCCCAGGCCACCGACCGGCTCACCGTCCGGATCGACACCTCGCGCCGGCACTACGCCCGCAGCCTGGCCGAACTCGCCGCCTGGTGGGGCGCCGACCACAAGGCCGACATCCCCGATGCCGCCCGCCGCCCCGCCTACTCCACCTGGTACTCGATGCACCAGGACGTCTCGCCCGAGGGCGTCGAGACGCAGGCCGCGCTCGGCAAGGAACTCGGCCTGGACGTGATCATCGTGGACGACGGCTGGATGACCGCCGACCGCACCCGCGGCTACGCCCACTGCGGCGACTGGGAGCCCGTCTCGCTGCCCGACACCGCCGCCCACGTACGGCGCGTCCACGACCTCGGCGTGCGCTACCTGCTCTGGTACGCCCTGCCGTTCATCGGCAAGGACAGCGCCGCGTACCAGCGGATCGGCCGCCACGCGCTCGCCGACGCCGCCCACATGGGCGCGGTCGTCGCCGACCCGCGCCACCCCGAGGTCCGCGCCTTCCTCACCGACCGGCTCGCCCGCGCGGTCGAGGAGTGGGGCATGGACGGCCTCAAGGTCGACTTCGTCGACTGGTTCGCCCGGGACGCCGACGGCGCCCCGCCGGCCGGGCCCGAGGCGGACTGCGCGAGCGTGGACGAGGGCGTCGAGCGGCTGCTCGCCGGGATCCGCCGCCGGATCACCGCCGCGAACCCCGACGCCATGATCGAGCACCGCCAGCCGTACGTCAGCCCGGGCCTGTGGCCGTACGTCACCATGATCCGCGCCACCGACTGCCCGCTCAGCCCGCAGGAGAACCGGCAGCGGACCATCGACGTGCGGCTCGCCGCCGGGCCCGTCCCCGTCCACGCCGACATGCTGATGTGGCACCCCGCCGAACCGCCGGAGCAGGTCGCCTGTCACCTGATCAACGTGCTGTTCTCCGTCCCGCAGATCTCCGTCGACCTCACCGCGCAGAGCGACGGGCAGCGCGAGGCGATCGCCTTCTGGCTCGGCGTGTTCCGCACGCACACCGCGACCCTGCAACTCGGCGAACTGCTCCCGGCCCGCCCCGACCTCGGCTACCCGATGGTCACCGCGCGCGGCGCCGACACCGTCGCCGTCGCCCGCTACGCCGCGCTGCCGGTGGACGCCTCCGGCGGCTGGCACACCCTGCTGGTGGCCAACGCCGACACCGACCCGGACGTCCGGCTCACCGGCGGCAGCGGGACGGCCACGATGACGGTGCAGGACGCCCGGGGGCGTATCGTCCGGCAGGGCGAGGTCGAGCTGGACCGCGCGGAACCGATCCCCGTGCCGCGCGGCGGACTGCTGACCCTGCGCCGCAGCTGACCACGCCCGGAGTCGCAGCCGACCACGCCTGGAGGAGACCGGATGCCCGAGGGACCGCAGCGACCGCGCCGCGGCGCCACGACGATCGAGGAGGTCGCCCGCGCGGCCGGGGTCTCCCGGCAGACCGTCTCCAACGCGCTCAACGCCCCGCAGCGGGTCCGCCCGGAGACCCTCGACCGGGTCACCACCGCGATCCGCGAACTCGGCTACCAGCCCGACCAGTCGGCGCGTTCGCTGCGCAGCGGCGCCCGGCGCACCCTCGGCTACCTCGCCCCGGTGGACGACCCGCTCGACCCCAACCCGCTGATGGCCGGCTTCCTGGAGGCCCTGGTCGACGCGGCCGGAGCCGAGGGGCAGCGGGTGCTGCTGTTCCGGGCCGCGCCGCCGGCCGGGGACCCGGTGGCCGCGATCGACGAACTGGTGGCGGCCCGTCAGGTGGACGGGCTGGTCCTGGCGGACGTGCTGGCGCAGGACCCCCGGATCGCGCACGTCGCACGGCTCGGCGTCCCCTTCGTCAGCTTCGGCCGCACCGGCCCGGGGGAGCCGCAGCACTGGGTGGACATCGCCAACGACGCGGCGACGGCGGAGGTGGTGCGGCACCTCGCGGCGCAGGGTCACCGCCGGATCGGCTACCTCGGGGTCGACGAGCAGCTGCCCTGGATGGCGGCCCGCCGGGCGGGCTTCCTCGCCGAGGCCCGCCGGCTGGGCCTGTCCGCGGTGGCGCTCCCCGGGGCGGCGGGGGAGGCGCGGACGGCGGGAGAGGCGGCCGCGGAGCCTTCCGCGGTCGCCGCCGTCCGGGCGCTGCTGAGCGGGCCCGACCGGCCCACCGCCTTCGCGGCCGGCAGCGACCTGCTGGCGCTGGACGTGTACGAGGCGGTGCGGGCGGAGGGGCTGGCGGTCGGGCCCGGCGGGGTGGCCGTCACCGGCTTCCACGACACGCCGCTCTGCCGCCACCTCCACCCCGCCCTGACCTCCGTCCGGCTGCCGCTGCGCGCGATCGCCGCGGCGCTGGTCGGCCGGCTGCTGGGCCGGGTGCGGGGGGAGGCGGTACCGGCGGCGGGCCTGGAGCTGCCCACCGAGCTGGTGGTGCGGGGGAGCAGCGCGTGACGAGGGGACGACCGGCGTCCGCCTGACGCCCGGGCCGGTCAGCCCGAGGCCGTTCGCCCGCGCCCGTTCGCCCGCCTCCGGCTCAGGCCCGGTGGGCCGCCGGGCGCTCCGGGGACGCCTCCGCGAGCGCCCGGGTCACGGCGTCGACGCCGGCCCGCAGCCCGTACACCGGGGTGGCCGGCTGCTGGCGCCAGGAGTCGTCGAGGCCGCCCGCGTCCACCGTGTCGAAGCCCAGCTCGTCGACCAGCGCCCGGACGACCTGCTTGGCCGCCTCGTCGTCCCCCGACACCGGCACGGCGAGGCGGTCCGGGTCGCCCGCCGGGAGCGGCCGCTCCAGCAGGTCCTGCGCGTAGGTGCCGTTGAACACCTTCACCACCGGGTGGCCGAGGTGCTGCTCCGTCCACCGGCTCTCGGTCAGCCCGCCGTCCTCGATCGCGTCGATCCGGCCGTCGCGCTCCTTCGGGTAGTAGTTGCCGGTGTCGATCACGACCACGCCGTCGGCAGCCTCGTCGAACAGCCCGGAGGGCAGGTCCGGCACGTTCTTCAACGGGACGGTCACGACCACCAGCTGCGCGCCCCGCGCCGCCTCGGCGACCGGCACCGCCGTCGCGCCCGTCTCCTCGACCAGGGCCTTCAGCGTCTCCGGGCCGCGCGAGTTGGCCACCGAGACATCGTGCCCGAGCGCGGTCAGCCGCCGCGTCAGGTTTCCGCCGATGTTGCCCGCGCCGATGATGCCGATCTTCATGGGAAGCCCCTCGTCTGCGAGTTCTGCGAGTTCTGCGAGTCCTGCGAGTTCTGCGAGTCCTGCGATTCCGCGAAGTCCGCGAGTTCCGTACTGGCTCGTCGCCTTGGCCCAACGACGTGCCGACCGCTTCGATTCCCCGCAACCGGGTGGTTTTCCGGAGGCCGGACCCGGCCCTCCCCGCGTGCCTGGTCCTGCCAGGACCAGGCACGGGAGGGCGCGCCCGGGTGAGAATCACTCCCGTGAACCCGAGCAGCACCCTGAGCGAATTCCTGCGCACCCGCCGCGCCCGACTGCGGCCCGAGGACGTCGACCTGCCCGACTACGGCGGCCGCCGCCGCGTCGCCGGGCTGCGCCGCGAGGAACTCGCCCACCTGGCAGGCGTCAGCGTCGACTACTACACCCGCCTGGAACAGGGCCGGGTCGGCAACCCCTCACAAGCCGTCCTGGACGCCGTCGCCCGCGCCCTGCGCCTCGCCCCCGACGAGTCCGGCCACCTCCACCGGCTGGCCCGCCCCGTCACCCGCCCCCGCCGGCCGACCGTCCGCCAGCAGCCCCGCCCCTCCCTGCTGCGCCTGCTGGAACAGCTGGACCACACCCCGGCCGTCGTGATGGGCCACCGGATGGACGTCCTGGCCTGGAACCGGGCCGCCACCGCGCTGTTCGGCGACTACGGCGCCCTCCCGGTCGAGGAGCGCAACATCGCCCGCATCACCTTCCTGGACCCGGCCTCCCGCGAGCTCTACGGCGACTGGGCGACCTGCGCCCGGGAGAACGTCGCCTTCCTCCACCTGGAGGCCGGCCGCCGCCCCGACGACCCGCTGCTCGCCGAACTGGTCGGCCAACTCTGCCTCTCCAGCGAGGAGTTCCACCGCTTCTGGGCCGAACACCCGGTCGCCGACAAGACCTCGGGCCGCAAGCTCTTCCACCACCCCCTGGCCGGCGCCCTCGACCTCGCCTACGACACCCTCCGCCCCGCCGACGACCCCTCCCAGGCCCTCGTCACCTACACCGCCGACCCCGACACCCCCTCCGACGACGCCCTGCGGCTGCTGCTCTCCTGGGCGGCCTCGCGGTGAGTCCCGAGCGACCGCCCGGCCGCCGGCTGCAGCACCTCCTCGCCGGCCTGCCCGCCGCCTTCGCGGCCGCGCCCCGGCCCGGCCGGATCGACGCCTGCCCCTGCTGCACCCCGCAGGCCGCCCTCGACACCCTGCTGCGCACACCCCGCGAACTGCTGGGGCCCGACGAACTGACGCGCTACGCCACGTCGGTGCTGAACACCGTCGGCTCCCCGGCGGATCTGCGGTACTTCACGCCCCGCATCCTGCGGCTCCTCCTCACCGGTGAACTCCTGCTCCCCGACCTGGAACCGTTCTGCGGCAAGCTCGACCGGGCGGCCTGGCGGGACTGGCCGGAGGCCCCGTACCTCGGCGAACTCCTCGACGCCCTCTGGACGGACGTCCTGACCGGCCCCGAGTGGTGGGACGCCGAAGCCGTCCTGTGCGCCCTCACCGCCGCCGACCCGGGGAGCGTCGACCGCCGGCTGGCGGAATGGGCCCGACTGGCGACACCGACCGCCGTCGAGCGCCTGCACGAGTTCCTCCTCGCCGGCCCCGGGCCCCGGAACGCCTTCTGGGACCGGACGAGCCCGTCCTACCGGGCCTTCACCGCATGGCTGCGCGGCCCCGTCCTTCTCGACGCCGTCGCCGACGCGTTCGACCGGACCGAGGAACCCGCTCACCTCGAACAACTCGCCACCGTCCATGACATCTTGGGGACTCTGCCGTACCGTCCGTCCATGTGACCCTCGACCAGGCGTACGTGAACCAGATCTTCCTCCCGGCGACCTACGCCGAGGGGGTTCCGTACGGGCTCTTCCGTGAGCTGCGCGCGTCCGCGCCGGTCTGCTGGGTGGAGGAGCCGGCCGTGGGGGAGTGGCCGGCCGGGCCCGGCTACTGGGCGGTGTTGCGGCACGCGGACGTGAAGCACGTGCTGCGCAGCCCGGAGGACTTCTCCTCGTACCTGGGCGCGACCCAGATCCGCGACCCCGATTCGGCGGCCGACCTGGCGTTCGCCCGGGCGATGATGCTCAACCAGGACCCGCCCGACCACTCCCGGCTGCGCCGGGCCGTCGCCGCCGCCTTCACCCCGCGGGCGCTCCGGGAGCTGACCGCCGCCATCGAGGCCCGCGCAGCCGAACTCGTCGCTGCCGTCCGCCCGCTGGGCGAAACCGACTTCGTGCCGCTCGCCGCCGACCTGCCGGTGTGGACGCTCGCCCGGATCCTCGGCGTGCCGGAGCAGGACCGGCAGCTGCTGGTCGACTGGTCGAACCGCGTCATCGGCTACCAGGACCCCGACCACGCCCACTCCAGCACCGCCGACCCGTCCCGGCTCACCGACCTGGGGCGCGCCGCGCTGGCCCACCGCCCGGAGGCTCGCACCACCCCCGACGGCCGGCCCGTCAACCCGCGCTCGCGGGCCGCACTTGCGGACATGTTCGCCTACGCACACGCGCTCGCCGAGCAGCCGCCGCCCGCCAGCATCGTGGCCCGCATGCGGGAATCCGGGCTGAGCACCGCCGAGTTCGAGACGATGTTCTTCCTCTTCGCGGTCGCCGGCAACGAGACCCTGCGCAACGGCCTGCCGGGTGGGCTGTACTCCCTGCTCACCCACGTCGACCAGTACCGCCTGCTGTGCCGACGGCCGGATCTGACCGCTTCGGCGGTGGACGAGCTACTGCGATTCTGGCCGCCCGTAGTGGAGTTCCGACGCACCGCCGCACGCGACGTCGAGCTCGGTGGGCAGGTGATCCGCGGTGGCGACAAGGTGGTGGTGTACCACGCTTCCGCCAACCGCGACGATTCGGTGTTCTCCGGTCCGGACCGCCTGGACATCACCCGTACGCCGAACGATCACGTCAGCTTCGGTTTCGGCCCGCACTTCTGCGTCGGAGCGCAACTGGCCAGGATCCAGATGTCGGCACTGCTCCGGCGGATCATCGCCGAGCTGCCCGACCTGGAGCTCACTCCCGGAGTGTCGCCGACGCGGCTCGTCTCCAACTTCCAGAACGGGCTGAAGGGCTTGAGCATCCGCTGGCGGCGCTGACAACGCCGCATCCACCCCGCCCTCCCCCCCCCCCCCGCGGTTCCGGTCACGACTCCCAGCGGATCGCGAGCAGCGCCGCGTCGTCCGTCAGGCCGGTGGCCCCGACCCAGTCCCCCACGTCCGCCAGCAGGGCGTCCAGCAGGTCGACGGGGCTCTCCGCGGGCAGCCCCGGCAGCCGCTCCTCCAGCGGGTAGAAGACGCCCCGGGCGTCCCGGGCCTCGGTCACCCCGTCGGTGTG
Source organism: Kitasatospora sp. NPDC085464 (assembly GCF_044541955.1). Classification (NCBI taxonomy): domain Bacteria; kingdom Bacillati; phylum Actinomycetota; class Actinomycetes; order Kitasatosporales; family Streptomycetaceae; genus Kitasatospora; species Kitasatospora sp. NPDC085464. The sequence continues at coordinate 96,328 of NZ_JBITTM010000010.1, read as the reverse complement.
CAGGAGCAGCAGGTCCCCCGGCCGGGCCTCGAACCGGCCCGCCGGGTACCCGCCGCCGGTCAGCCCCAGCAGCCCGAGTGGGGGCGCGGCCATCGGCGGCGCCAGTGCGTCCACCCGGCCGGCCCGGCACAGGAGTGGGGGCGGATGGCCGCAGTTCACCAGTGCGACCGGCTCCCGCCCGGGCGGCACCGACAGCAGCAGCGCGGTGGCGAAACGCCCCTCGCCCGGGCGGGCGTCCAGCGCGGCGTCCAGCCGTTCGGCCAGCCGTCCGAGGTCGGGCTCGGTCCGGGCCGCCTCACGGAACACTCCCAGCACGTCCGCCACCGTCTCGACGGCCGGCAGGCCGTGCCCCTGCACGTCCCCCAGCAGGATCCGCACGCCGTACCCGGTCTCCACGACGGCGTAGAGGTCCCCGCCGATCCGCGCCTCGGCGGCCGCGGCGACGTAGCGCACGGAGATCCGCAGCGGACCGATCCGCTCCGGCGGCGGGCGCAGCAGGGCGCGCTGCGCCGCCTCGGCCACCGTGCGGACCTGGAAGAGCTCCCGCTCCCTGGCCGCCACCAGCACCACGTCGGCCGCGCTGGCCAGGGTCGCGGCGAGCACGGTGATCATCGCCGTGACGTGCACCTCGGTCGGCAGCTCGGTGTTGGTGGTCTCCAGCAGTCCGACGGCCACGACGGCCAGACCGCCGACCGCCAGCGGCACCCGGGCGCTGCGGCTGGTCGCCCCGGCCAGCACCGGTGCCACCGCCAGCACGGGTGACAGCGTCGTCCCTGGCCCGGTCACCAGGTCGGCCACCACGGCGGCGACCAGCAGCAGGAACGCGCAGAACAGCAGTAGTCGGGCGCGCCGCGGCAGGTGCAGCGGCGGCATCCCGTCCGGTCTGTCGGCACGCACGTGTCCTCCAGGCTGGGAACGGCCCCACCATCCACTCTCTCCGGGCTCCCGGCGGGCGGCACCTCGGGCCGGTGGCCCCGCGGTTCCCTGTGGAGACCGGCCGGGAGGCGGGACGGAGGCCGGGCCGGGAGGCGGGACGCACGAGCCGCCGCCCGGCTTCCTCGTTCCCGCCGCACCGCGTGGACCCGGTGCACCTGCGGCCCGCTGCTCGAAGGCCTCCGCCGCCGCACCGCGACCGCGACTGCGACTGCGGCGGTGTTCGCCGAGCCGGGCCGGTGCGACCTCACCCGCGACAACGGTCCGGAACGCTCCAAGTCCCGTCCTGTGCACCAAAACTGACATGACGTCAGATGTGAGGCGCGCTCCACCGCAGGAACAGCAGTGCCACCGCCGCGATCCCCGCGCCGAGCCCGTACACCACGGCGGCACCCGACCCCAGCGTCGCGCCGCCGAGCACCGTGCCGAGCCCGATCCCGGCGTAGATGGCCGAGGAGTTGAGCGAGACGACCAGCGGGGCCTCCTACGGGGCGACCTCGATCAGCCGGTGCTGCTGCGGGGGCGCTGGCACCAGCCGGCGTAGGCGGCGGCGAAGGCGGTGATCGACTGGCCGGCCGTCGCCGGTGACGCGTGCAGGTCGTCGGCCATGGACGGAAGGAAGCCGGCGACGACGAAGGCGTCGGTCCCGAGGGCGAAGGTGTCCAGGGCGGTCGTCGCCGGCGGCGGCCGCCCCCTCCGTGCGCTGCCGGATCTCGGTGCAGCGGAAGAGGTCGTCGGGCCCTTCGATCGCGGAGACCGCGTCCATCAGGGTGACCAGGCGCTACTCGACTCCTTCGCCCATGCGCATAACCAGGACACTACGCGTCCAGGTTTCGCCCCGGGAAGCGGACGGCCGGACCGCCGGGGCTGTCGGGGCAGCCGGAAGGATCAGCCCGCGCAGGTCGGGCAGAGGCCCCGGTAGGTGACCTCGGCCTGCGAGACGGTGAATCCGAAGCGCTGCTCCGTCGGGAGGTCGGCCAGCGGGTTGCCGAGCGGGTGGACGTCGCGGATGGCGCCGCAGCCGGTGCAGATCAGGTGCTGGTGCGGGCGGTGCGCGTTGGGGTCGTAGCGCTTGGCGCGCCCGTCGGTGGAGACCTCGATGACCTCGCCGAGGGTGACCAGCTCGCCGAGGGTGTTGTAGACCGTCGCCCGGGAGATCTCCGGGAGGCGCTCCGCCGCGCGGGCGTGCACCTCGTCCGCGGTCAGGTGCACGTGCTCGCCGTCCAGGACCTCGGCCACGACACGCCGCTGGGAGGTGAGGCGCCAGCCGCGCCCGCGCAGTCGCTCCAGCAGGTCACTCATATCGGTTCACCTATTCAGGTCAAGGGGAAGACCGGAGTTTACCAATACACATCCTGGGTCATCCGGATCCCGATCGGATATGGGTTTGGTGTCATTCTTGACTTGGATTCCGTCCATCGTAGGATCGGCTCCGGCGCTAGCCTAGGTACCAGCAGTAGATGTAGATGCCGTAGGTAGCACAGAAGACACCGTGATCCGCCTTGTGAGGGAAGGATTCCCATGTCTGACATCCACGATGCAACCGGCGTAGAGGCGAAGGCGGAAGGCTGCCCGGTGAACCACGGGCGCGCCGCGCACCCCACGCAGGGCGGTGGCAACCGCCAGTGGTGGCCGGAGCGGCTCAATCTCAAGATCCTCGCCAAGAACCCCGCCGTGGCCAATCCGCTCGGAGCGGAATTCGACTACCCGGCGGCTTTCGAGGCGCTCGACCTCCCGGCCGTCAAGCGGGACATCCAGGAGGTGCTCACCACCTCCCAGGACTGGTGGCCGGCCGACTACGGCAACTACGGCCCGTTCATGATCCGCATGGCCTGGCACAGCGCCGGCACCTACCGGATCAGCGACGGCCGCGGCGGCGCCGGCGGCGGCCAGCAGCGCTTCGCCCCGCTGAACAGCTGGCCCGACAACGCGAGCCTGGACAAGGCGCGCCGCCTGCTGTGGCCGGTGAAGAAGAAGTACGGCCGCAGCCTCTCCTGGGCCGACCTGATCGTCCTGGCCGGCAACGTCGCGCTGGAGGGCATGGGCTTCCGGACCTTCGGCTTCGGCGGCGGCCGGGTGGACGAGTGGGAGCCCGACGAGGACGTCTACTGGGGCCCGGAGACCACCTGGCTGGGCGACGAGCGCTACACCGGCGACCGCGAGCTGGAGAACCCGCTGGCCGCCGTCCAGATGGGCCTGATCTACGTCAACCCCGAGGGCCCCAACGGCAACCCGGACCCGATCGCCGCCGCCCGCGACATCCGCGAGACCTTCTACCGGATGGCGATGAACGACGAGGAGACCGTCGCGCTGATCGCCGGCGGCCACACCTTCGGCAAGACCCACGGCGCCGGCCCGGCCGACAACGTCGGCGCGGACCCCGAGGACGCGCCGATGGAGCAGCAGGGCATCGGCTGGAAGAGCGCCTTCCGCACCGGCGTCGGCGGGGACGCGATCACCAGCGGCCTGGAGGGCGCCTGGACGCCCACCCCGGTCACCTGGGACAACAGCTTCTTCGAGACGCTGTTCGGCTACGAGTGGGAGCTCACCAAGAGCCCGGCCGGCGCCCACCAGTGGAAGCCGAAGGACGGCGCGGGCGAGGGCACCGTCCCGGACGCCCACGACCCGAACAAGCGCCACGTCCCGATCATGCTCACCACCGACCTGTCGCTGCGCTTCGACCCGGTCTACGAGCCGATCTCCCGGCGCTTCCTGGAGGACCCTGCGGCGTTCGCCGACGCCTTCGCCCGCGCCTGGTACAAGCTGACCCACCGCGACATGGGCCCGGTCGTCCGCTACCGCGGCCCGGAGGTCCCGGCCGAGCACCTGCTCTGGCAGGACCCGCTGCCGACCGTCGACCACCGGCAGATCGGCGCGGCCGACGTGGCCGACCTCAAGCGGCGGATCAACGACACCGGCCTCTCGGTGGCCGAGCTGGTCTCCACCGCCTGGGCGGCGGCCTCCTCGTTCCGCTCCAGCGACAAGCGCGGCGGTGCCAACGGCGGCCGGATCCGGCTGCAGCCGCAGATCGGCTGGGAGGTCAACGAGCCCGACCGGCTGGCCGCGGTGCTGCGCACCCTGGAGGGCGTGCAGCGGGACTTCAACGCGCAGGCCGGCGGCGGCACGCAGGTCTCGCTGGCCGACCTGGTGGTGCTGGCCGGCGGCGTCGGCGTCGAGCAGGCGGCCAAGGCGGCCGGCCTCGCCGTCGAGGTGCCGTTCGCGGCCGGCCGGGTGGACGCGCCGCAGGAGCTGACCGACACCGAGTCCTTCGCCGCGCTGGAGCCCAAGGCCGACGGCTTCCGCAACTGGGTCGGCAAGGGCAACCGCCTGCCGGCCGAGTACCTGCTGCTCGACAAGGCGAACCTGCTCGGCCTGAGCGCCCCGGAGATGACCGTGCTGGTCGGCGGCCTGCGCGTGCTGGGCGCCAACCACGGGCAGTCCGCGCACGGCGTGCTCACCGAGACCCCCGGCGTGCTGACGAACGACTTCTTCGTCAACCTGCTGGACCTGGGCACCCGTTGGACGGCCACCTCGGAGGACTCGCACACCTTCGAGGGCCGGGACGCCTCCGGCAAGGTCAGGTGGAGCGGCACCCGGGCCGACCTGGTCTTCGGCTCGAACGCCGAACTCCGGGCCGTCGCCGAGGTGTACGCGAGCGACGACGCCAAGGAGAAGTTCGTGACGGACTTCGTCGCGGCCTGGGTCAAGGTCATGAACGCGGACCGCTTCGACCTCGTCTGATCCCCACGGCAGTGCGGGCGGGAGCCCGGGGCGATCGACCCCCGGGCTCCCGCCCGCGTCACGGCGCGTCGGGCTCCCGCCCGCGGGGCCGCGTCGTCACGGCGCGTCGGGTGCGGCGCCCACGCTGACCAGCCCCGTCTCGTACGCCGCGACCACCACCTGCGCCCGGTCCCGCAGGCCCAGCTTGCCGAGGATCCGGGCCACGTGCGTCTTCACCGTCGCCTCCGACAGCTGCAGCCCGGCGGCGAGTTCGGCGTTGCTGAGGCCGCGCGCCAGCAGCGCCATCACCTCCAGCTCGCGCGGGGTGAGCGTGCCCAGCTCGCGGTGCGGCGCCGCGGTGGCGGCGCCGGCGTCCGGACGGGCGAAGCGCTCGACCAGCCGCCGGGTGATGGCGGGGGCGAGCAGCGCGTCCCCGGTGCGCACCAGCCGGACGGCGGCGGCCAGGTGCTCCGGGGTGACGTCCTTGAGCAGGAAGCCGCTCGCCCCGGCGGCCATCGCCGCGTAGACGTAGTGGTCCAGGTCGAAGGTGGTCAGCATGATGATCCGCGGCGGCTCCTGGGCCGGGGCGGCGAGGATCCGGCGGGTGGCCTCCAGGCCGTCCAGGCCGGGCATCCGGATGTCCATCAGGACCACGTCGGGCGCGGTCCGGCGGACGGCCGCGACGGCCTGCTCGCCGTCCTCGGCCTCCGCGACCACGTCGATCCCCTCGGACTCCAGGATCAGCCGGAACCCGGTGCGGACCAGGGCCTGGTCGTCGGCGACCACCACCCGCAGCGGCTGCGCGCTCATGAACTCTCCAAGGGGATCAGGGCCGTGACGCGGTAGCCGCCGCGCGGCCGGGGGCCGGTCTGCAGGGTGCCGCCGTAGACGGCGAGGCGTTCGCGCAGGCCGAGCAGGCCGCGCCCGTTGCCGGTGGAGGCGGCGCCGGTGGGGCGGCCGCCGGTGTCGGTGACCTGCACCTTCAGGTGGTCGGGGGCGTACTCGACGGTCACCGCGGCGGCGGCGCCGCCCGCGTGCTTGACGGTGTTGGTCAGGGCCTCCTGGACGACCCGGTAGGCGGCCAGTTCGACCCCGGGCGGTACGGACCGGCGCTCGCCGCGGACGGCCAGCTCGACGGGCAGCCCGGCCCGGCGGACGCCCTCGACCAGGGCGTCCAGCCGGCCGAGGCCGGGCTGGGGGCTGAGGTCGGCCTCGGCGGCCGGGTCCCCGCCGGTCTCCGAGTCGATGGTCAACAGGCCCATCACCTGCCGCAGTTCGGTCATCGCCGCGCGTCCGCCGGACTCCACCGCGGCCATCGCCTCGCGGGCCCTGTCCGGGGCGGTGTCCAGGATCTTGCGGGCGGCCCCGGCCTGGATCGTCATCATGCTCACGTTGTGGGTGACGACATCGTGCAACTCCCGCGCGATGCGGGCCCGTTCCAGTTCCACCGCGCGTCGCAGCGCGGCCAGCTGCTCGCCCTCCAGCGCGGAGAGCCGCTCCCGCCCCTCGTCCACCCGGCGGCGCCACATCCGCAGTTCGTAGGCGACCGCGAACACCGGCACCAGCACCAGGACGGCGATCACCCCGTTGGGGAAGTGCGGCAGCTTGGCCTCGGCGAAGAGCACCACCAGCGCGGCGGTCGCGACCGGGAGGCTGAGCAGCACGGCCGGCGGACGGCGCTCGTACGCGGCCACGCTGTACGCGGCGACGATCACGGCCACGCCCGCCGAGTACGCGATGTCCTGCGACTGGTGACGGACCAGCAGCGCAGTCGGCAGCACCGTCCAGAGCACAGCCAGCGGGAAGCGCCGGCGCAGCACCAGCGGCAGCGGCACCAGCGGGACCAGCAGCAACAGCCCGGTCACCGTGGTCACCTGCGGGTTGTCCGCGATGGTGGCGTAGCGACCGCTGCTGATGGCGAGGAAGAGGGCCAGGGCGACGTCGAAGGCCTGGCCGCGCCGGGTCGGCCGGGGCGGCGGGGCGCCGCCCGGGCCGTCGGCCGGGCGGAGCGCCGCGCGCAGCCGCCGCACCGTCGGATGGTTGATCACCGGGACATTGTGCGGGCCGGGGGCCGCCCGGCACAGCCCCGCGGGCGGCAGTGACCGGTACACCCGGCGACTACGTCGCAAGGATGACGCCGCGTCCGGTCCACCGGGCGCGGTACGGGAGTTGCCGCGGGCGGCGGACGCGACCGGGCGCCGCCCGTCCGTACCGTCGTGCCGACCACCAGGCACGACGTACGAGGAGCGGGGATGAGCGGAGTCCGAGGAGTGACCGGACCGGGGCCGGGCGGCGGCCCGGTGATCGAGCTGAACGGGGTGAGCCGCCACTACGCGGGAGCCCGGGCGGCGCTGGACGGAGTCACGCTGAGCGTGCGGGCGGGGGAGTCGGTGGCCGTGCTCGGGCCGTCCGGGAGCGGGAAGTCCACGCTGCTGAACCTGGTGGCCGGACTGGACCGGCCGAGCGCCGGGACGGTCACCGTGGCCGGGGTCCGCGTCGACCGGCTGGGCGAGGCGGCCTCGGCCCGCTACCGGCGCGCCACCGTCGGAATGGTGTTCCAGTTCTTCAACCTGCTGGACGACCTCACCGTCACCGACAACGTGGTGCTCGCCGGTGAACTGGCCGGCGTGCCGCGCGCCGAGGCCCGGCGCCGGGCCGGCGAGCTGCTGGAGTCGCTCGGCATCGACCGGCACGCCCGTGTCCACCCGGGCCGGCTCTCCGGCGGTGAGCGCCAACGCGTCGCGGTGGCCAGGGCGTTGATGAACCGGCCGACGGTGCTGCTGGCCGACGAGCCGACCGGTGCGCTGGACTCGGCTTCGGGCGAGGACGTCAAGGAGCTGTTCCGGGACCTGCACGAGGAGGGCCAGACCGTCCTGCTCGTCACCCACGATCTGGGCCTGGCCGAGGACTGCGCGACCCGCACGGTCCGGATGTGCGACGGCCGGGTCGAGGCGGACTCGGCGGTGACGGCGTGACCGCGCTCGGAAGGGTCGTGCGTGCCGGAGTCCGCAGGCGCCGGACCCAGTCGGTCGCGGTCGGGCTGGCCGCGATGGTGGCGACCACCTGTTCCGTCCTCGGCGGCTCGCTGCTGGTCGCCTCCCAGGCCCCCTTTGACCGGGCCTTCGACCGTCAGCACGGCGCCCACCTCACCGCGCGCTTCGACGGCACCAGGACGGACGCCGGGCAGCTCGCCGCCGCCGCGCACGCCGCCGGGGTGACGGTCGCCGCCGGGCCGTTCCGCACCGTCACCGTCGACCCCGAACCCGGCCCGGGATCGAGCGTCCCGCCCGGGGTGACCATGGCGCCGATGACCGTCACGGGTCGCGCCTCCGCCACCGCGGACGTTGACAACGTGGAGATCCTGCAAGGCAGTTGGCCGAAGCAGCCGGGTGAGGTGGTGATCGACTCCGGGTACGGGAACCAGGGGGTGGACATCGGCGGCACGCTGCGCCTGCCCGGCCTGCCGGGAACACCGACGCTGAAGGTCGTCGGACTCGCCCGGTCCGTCAGCCGCACCTCCGACGCCTGGGTGACCCCCGACGCCGTCGCCGCCCTCACCGCGCCCGGCAGCACCCCCGGCTACGAACTGCTCTGCCGCTTCGCCCGGGCCGGCACCACCGGCGAGATGGCCGCCGACCGGGCCGCCGTGACCGCCGCCGCGCCCGCCGACTCGCTCACCGGCGCGCAGTCCTGGCTCACCGCCAAGCAGGGCTCCGACCGCAACACCGCGCTGTTCCTGCCCTTCATGGTCGCCTTCGGCCTGCTCGGCCTGGCGATGTCGGTGCTGGTGGCGGGCAACGTGGTGGCCGGCGCGGTCGGCACCGCGACCCGGCGGATCGGCGTCCTCAAGGCGCTCGGCTGCACCCCCGCCCAGGTGGTGCGGGCCTACGTCGCCCAGGCGCTGATCCCGGCCACGGCGGGCACCCTGCTCGGCGTGGCCGCCGGAAACCTGCTGACCGTCCCGGTGCTCGCCACCACCGGGCAGCTCTACGGCACCACCACCTCCGGCCTCGACCCCTGGGTCGACGCCGCGGTCGCGGGCGGCACCCTCGCCGCCGTCGCCCTGGTCGCCTGGGCCGCCGCCGCCCGCGCCGGACGGCTGCGCACGGTGGACGCACTCGCGGTCGGCCGCACGGCGGGCGGCACCCGGCGGGACGCCCTCGCCGCCCGCGCCGCCGCGCTGGCCGCCCGGCTGCCGCTGCCCCGGCCGCTGAGCCTCGGCCTCGCCCAGCCCTTCGCCCGCCCCGCCCGGGCCGCCGGAATGCTCGCGGCGGTGCTGTTCGGCACGACGGCGGCGGTCTTCGCGGTGGGCATGGGCGGGACGATGACCTGGGTGCAGCAGGCGAAGAACCACGACATCGCCGACATCCGGGTGCACCCCGAGCGGCCCGACGTCCCGGCCGCGGCCCGGTCGGCCCCCACGGCCGGTCCGGCCGCGGCCGATCCGGCCGCCGTCACCGCCGCCCTGACGGCCCAGCCGGGCACCGCGAGCCACTACGGCGCCGGCGTCGAGGACGTCACCGTGCCCGGGGTCGCCGGGAACACGACCGTGACCGCCTTCGCCGGCGACAGCAACGGGGCCGGCTACCGGATGGTGTCAGGCCGTTGGTACCGGGGTCCGGGCGAGGCCGTCGCACCCGCCACCTTCCTGACCGAGGCCTCGGCGAAGATCGGCGACCCGGTGACCTTCACGACCCACGGCCGGGCGGTCACCGTCCGGATCGTCGGCGAGGTCTTCGACCCCCACGTGCAGACCAACGAGCTGTTCACCGACGCCGCCACCTTCCCCTCCGGGACGGACCCGAAGCCGGACGTCTGGTTCGTCACGCTGAAGCCCGGCACCGACCGCGTCGCCTACGCCACCGCCGTCGGCGCCGCGCTCGCCCCGGTCCACATGACCGCCGAGGCCGACGTGCCACACGGCTCCAGCGACATGATCCTCACGATGCGATCCCTCACCGCGACACTGACCGCACTGCTGGTCGCGGTCGCCGGGCTCGGCGTGTTCAACACCGTCGTCCTGGAAGCCCAGGACCGCCGGCGGGACACGGGCGTCACCAAGGCGATCGGCATGACCCCGGCGCAGACCGTGGGCGTGGTGCTCGCCCCGGTGCTCCTGGTCGGCGTCGTCGGCGGCGCGATCGGCCTGCCCGCCGGCCTCCTGCTGCACCGGGTCACGGTGCCCGCGATGGGCCACTCCGCCGGGCTGAACTTCCCGGACGCGGCACTGGACGTCCTCGGCACCCCGGTGCTGGTGCTGCTCGGGCTGGGCGGCGTGCTCATCGCGGCGCTCGGCGCACTGCTCCCGGCCGTGCGGGCGGCCCGGGCGAGGACGGTGGATGCCCTGCGGGCGGAGTGACGGAGGGCGGCGGGGGTCCGGCGGGCGGGCGGTGGGCTCCGGGCGGTGGGTGGCGCGCTCAGGCCTGGCCGGGCCCTCCGGCGGACTCCCCGGCGGGCCCCTCGGCGGGCTCCTGCGCCGTGGCCCGCTGTTCGGTGGCCCGCGGTTCCGTGGGCTGCTACGGACGGCTGGTTCGAGCGCCGCCTCGCCGCCGACGGCCTCGACCCGGAGGCCCTGCGCGCTCTCCTGACCGAGCACCCGGACGCGCTCGCCGGGCGCCTCGGGGTGCCCCCGTGGGCCGAGCGGCTCGCCGCCGCGTTCCACCGCCAGGCCCCCGCCGCCGCTCCGAGTCCGAGCGCCTCGCCCGCCACCGGGCCCGGCACTCCGTCCTGCGCTCCGGCCTGCTCCCCGAACGCATGTGGGACGAGGGCAACGGCGGCACCGACCTCTCCGCCCTCGGCTGGGACCCGGCCAGCCTCCCGCCCCGGCCCGCCCCCGTCCTCGTCGGCCAGGGCACGGACGAACTGCGCCTGGAGTACCGGAGGCTGCCCGTCGAAGCGCCCGGAAGCCGCCCGGTCCCCGCCGGGCAGCCGCTGCGACTCGCCGACCACCTCGACGCCCTGGAAGCCGGATTCACCGAGGCCTACCGGCTGCTGGCCGCCGACAAGGACCGGCTCCGCACGCTGCTCCGGGCGTTCGCGGGGGACGAGACCCGGCTGCTGCGCCGCGACACCTTCGAGTACCGCAGCCTCCTCAACACCGCCTGCCACCCCGACCTGCTGCGCGACGCCCTCGACCAGGACCGCCACCTCGACCGGCTCTGGGCACTCGCCGCCTGGGAGGAGCACGCCCTCGCCTTCGTCGCCCACGAACGCGCCGACCTGTGGCGCGGCGACGTGCCCGTCTTCACCGTCCGCCCGGACGGCGTCGACGCCCGCTCCGCCACCGGCGCCGTCATCCCCGGTGTCACCGCCGAGGCGCGCGACCTGCCCGCCGACGTGCGCGACCTACCCGCCGAGGACGGCGATCCCGGCGCGGCACAAGCGCTCGCCGACCGCGCCGTCGCCAAGGCCGTCGAGGCCGGCGAGCACCTGCTCCGCGAGGCCCACCGGGGCAGCGCCGACCTCGCCTGGTCCGGCCCCAACTGGACGCCGCCCGGCCGCTGGGCCCCCGCCGAACTCGGTCCGGACCTCTACAGCGGCACGGCGGGCATTACGCTCTTCCTGCACCAGCTCGCCGTCGTCACCGGGGACCGCTCGCACGCTGAGGCCGCCCGCGCCGCCAAACTGACACTTCGTCAGCAGATCCGCCGCCGGGTCGACCGGCTCGGCGGCGGGCTCGCCGGGACGGGCGGCGTGCTCTACGCCCTCGCACAGTTCGCCGCCCACCATCCCGACGCCGAACTCGACGACCTGGCCCGGCTGGTGATCGGCCGGATCGCCACCACCGCACCCGAGGACACCCTCCACGACCTGCTCTCCGGCAACGCGGGCGCCATCGGCGGCCTGCTCGCCTGGGAGGCCGTCCGGCCTGGCCCGGCCGTCACCGCCGCCCTGGCCGCCTGCGCCGAACGCCTGGCCGGGGCCGCCTCCCCGCACCCCGACGGCGGCGTCGGCTGGCTCCCCGCCTCCCTCGGCGGGGCCGCCGACCGGCCCCTGGCCGGATTCGCCCACGGCGGCTCCGGCATCGCCTGGGCCCTCGCCCGCGCCGGCCACCGCCTCGGCGACCCGGCGCTGCCCGAACTCGCCCTCGCCGGCCTCGACTACGAGCGCACCCTGTTCGACCCGTCCGCCGCCAACTGGCGCGACGTCCGCGAGGACGACGGCCCGGACGGCCCCTCCTTCCCCGCCCTCTGGTGCCACGGCGCCTCCGGGATCGCCCTGGCCCGGGTCGAACTCGCCGAACTCCTGCCGGACCGGGCGGAGTCGCTGCGCAAGGAGCGGGACACCGCACTCGACACGGTGCGCCGCGAGGGCTTCGGCCTCAACTTCTCGCTCTGCCACGGCGACCTCGGCAACCTGGAGACCCTCCACCTCGCCGGCGCCCCCTGGCACGCCCGGGCCCGCACCACCCTGGCCGCCCTCGACACCCGCGGCTGGCTCTGCGGGCTCCCGCACGGCGTCCACAGCCCGTCCCTCATGGTCGGCCTCGCCGGCATCGGTCACGGCCTCCTCCGCCTCGCCAGCCCCGGCCCGCGTGCCGTCCCTCCTCGCCCTCCACCCGCCGGTGGCTCCCTGACCCCACGGGTCGGAACCCCCTGGGGTCGGTCGAAGACCGGTCCGAGGTCCGGCGGGAGGTGTGCGACGACCAGGGCGACGGCCGCCTCCGGGCCGTCCGGAGTGCCGAGCACGTCGAGGCTGTACGGGCGGCGGACGCGGTAGGTGCCGTTCCCCAGGGGGTCGGTGAACGGGACCCCCTCGGTCACCCACGGGAACGTCGTCGACAGGCTGAAGCCCAGGATGTGGTGGCTCGTGAAGGGGTACGGCGGCGTCGACCCTGCTGAAGTTGCTCTCCGGCCTCTACCTGTCGCAGTCCGGCCGGATCACCTGGGACGGCGTGCCGGTGGAGGAACCGGACACCGACGGCATGTGGTCCCGGGTGGCCCGGGCGCCGCAGGAGTTCGCGCGCTGGCCGTTGGGTGCCGCGGAGAACGTCCACCTCGGCCATCTCATCGACGAGCTGATGGCGGACGTCGAACGGGCAGCGGCGCGGACCGGCTTCGACGAGGTCGGGCCGGCTCGCCGCACTCACCAGGGGTCCCGGCGCCCAGGCGGTCCGTCTCCCCGGTGGCTCGTCTCCCCGGCGGTCCGGGGTCAGTCGGCGGCGCGTGCCGCGTCGCGCAGCCGGCGCCAGGTGCGGCCCACCGGGCCCGGCCCGCCGCGTCCGACGCCGGGCCCGCCGTCGTGCCAGGCCCGGGCCGCCCCGGCGAAGGTCTCCGGCGCCGTCCCGGTGACGGAGTCCCTCCGCGCGGCCGGTTCCGCCGGCCCGCCCGGTGCGGTCGGCACCGCCGGTTGCGCGGAGGAGGGCCGCGCCGCCCGGGCGGCGCGCAGCAGGTCCCCCGGTTCGAGGGCGTCGAGCCGCGTCCTCGCATGGCCGATCAGGGTGGCGCAGGCGTCGGCGATCGCGGCCTGGCCGAGCGGTCGGGCCGGGAGGTCCAGCCCCTCGGCGAGCCGGCCCGCGAGGGCCGTCCGCAGGTCGTCCAGGGAGAGGTCGCGGACGGTCAGCGACAGGTGGGCGGACAGCCCGCCGGCGCCCACCGCGCGGTGGGCGAAGCCGCGCGGGACGTAGAGCACCTCGCCGGGTTCGAGGACGTGGCGCAGGCGTTGCGGCGAGTGCTCGTCGTCCGGGAGTTCTCCCAGGGACCAGTCCGGCGCCGCCGGCGCGTCGTGGACGTACCAGGTCTTGCGTCCGGCGCTCTGGAGGACGAACACGTCGGCGTCGTCGCGGTGCACCGCGAGGCCCTGGGCGCCGGCGGGGGTGACGAAGAAGAACGCCTCCACGCGCCGGTCGAGTTCCTCCGACAGCCGGGCCACCAGCTCACCGGTCGGGCGGTGCCACTGGTCGACGCACCGCAGCAGCAGTGTCGCGCCGGCGCGCAGGCGGGCGAGGACCTTCGCCCGGTCGGCGAAGCCTTCGTACGTCACGCCGTTGACCACGCGCGGGGTGGTGAAGGCCCCGGCCGGGACGGTGATTTTGTCGGAGCGCACCATCTCCAGGTACGGGGTGCGCAGCAGCCCTCCATCGAAGGCGGCGTCCAACGCGTCGAGGCCGAACGGCGGGGCGGGGGCCTGTGGGGTGAAGACCGCGGGCTCGCGCTGCCACCGGTGGTCGGCGAAGCTCTCGACGTCACCGACCCAGTGGGCCAGCGTGGGCGATTCCATGGTGTGTCCCGTGGTGTCAGGGGTTTCGGTTTTCGCGGTCGGCGGTCGGCGGTCGGCGGTCGGCGGTTTCCCGCCCGGGGCCGCCGGGTCAGGCCGCCGTCGCCGCGTCGAACCGCACGGAGAGCAGGGAGCGCAGGGGGACGGGGGCGTCCCGGTGCGGTCCCCGGATGACCAGGCCGTTGTCGAAGGCGACGGTCAGCAGGCGTTCGGCCAGCGGGACGACCAGGTGCTTGGCCCAGCAGCGCGCGCCCTCGAACCCGAACGGCATGAAGCCGGGCGTCTTCTCGGGGTCCGCCACCCCGGTCCAGCGTTCGGGCCGGAACTCCATCGGGTCGGACCAGTGGTCCGGGTGGCGGTGCATCAGGAGCGGGAACAGCGCGATGTCGTCCCCGGGGCCGATCTCGGGGTGCAGCGCGGTGTAGGCCTCCCCGCCCTTGCGCCACAGCATCCACGCGGGTGGGAGCAGCCGCAGGGTCTCCCACAGGGCGGCGGTGAGGTCGGCGGGGGCCGCGTCCGGTTCCCCGCCCTGCTGCTCCTGCCGCAGCAGCCACACGGCGTTGCCGGCCAGTGCGGCCACGCCGTCGCAGAGGGTGGCCGTCGCCCGCCGGTACATCGCGACGGCCTGCTTGCGGTCCAGGGGGTCGGAGGCTCCGCGGATCAGTTCGGCCAGGGCGGTCGACGTTCCGGCGGCCCCGGGCCCCGGCCAGGCGGTGACGGCGCGGTCGACGATCCGGGAGAGCACGTCGGAGCGGGTGACGCCGCGTCTGGACAGCAGGGAGACCGGCAGCGGGTCGGACCCGAAGAGCCAGCGGCGCAGGTAGGAGGTGGACGCGTAGGGCCAGGCGCCGGCGAGTCCGCGGGCCGGGGGCGGCGGTGTCCGGATGCCGGCCATGACGTCCTGGCCGAGCGCGCGGATCGTCCGGGTCGCGCTGTCGTGGGGGATGTCGGCGCCCGCGGCCGGCTTGTAGACCGAGCGTTCGTCGGACCGCACGGGACGCGCCGCGACGATTTCGGCCAGGAGCCGGCAGTCGGCGACGCCCACCGTGGCCGGGTCGATCCGGAATACCTTTTCGGTCCGGTCCAGCAGGTCGCGGATTTTCGGGGCATAAACCAGGGAATGGTCGCGCGCGGCGGTCGGCGCCATTTCTTCCACGAGTTTCCTGCCTTTGTCGGAATATCGGAATTTCGGTGGCGCGTCTTCGCGCCGCGTCGTCGGGCGGGGGGCGCGGCTCGGCCGCGCCGCGTCCCCGCCGCCCGGCGGCGGTACGTCAGATGACGTGCAGGATCCAGGCGTTGGCGGCGAGGTCCTCGTCCTTCTTGAACTTCTTGACGATCGCCTTGATCATCTTCATGGCTGTCTCCGTTCTGTGGCGGTGGGCGGGACACATCGGGCGCGACACGGGACGCGCCCCGGCCGGGCGGCGGATACGGAATTCCGTCGAAGGATTCCGAACGCCCCGTCCGTTCTTGGACCATAACCGACCGTCCGACGTTCCGACACCCCTTTGACAGTCGCTATTCGAATCCTCGCGCAATGTTGTCGGCCATTCGAAGGGCAAATTGTTATAACCCTGATCCGGAACGTCCGCGGGTGGGGGGAAGATGACGGTATGGAGCCGAGGGCCGGGGCCATCGGCCTGCCCGTCCACGCGCCGCCCGCGGCCCGCCGTCCGCCCGCCGCTGGTCGTCCGGTCGGCGGCCCGGGCGGGAACGGCGCCGCGGACGGGAACGGCGGAGGGCCCCGCGTCGCCGCGGGGCCCTCCGGTGCGTGCAGGAGCGGTCAGTTGTAGGTCGTGGTGACGGTGACGCCGCCGAAGCCCTGCTGGCCGTAGAGGCTGAAGTACACCCAGCCGGACGGCGGGTTGGCGATGGTGAGGGTCTCGGCGTTGCCGCTGTTGGTGGACTTGGCCTGGTACGAGCCGGTGGTGGCCCAGGCGCCGCCGTTGTAGTAGAGGTCGGCGTTGCCGGTGCCGCCGCTGGTGGTGATGGTCAGCTGCTGCACGCCGGCCGGGAGGTACAGGAAGCTGTAGCTGTAGTTCCCGGTGGTGGCGGCCGCGCCGTCGCGGCGGCAGTTCTTGTCGAACTGCCGGCTGTCGGCGGCGGTGCACAGCGGCGCCTGGGAGGCGGGCAGCGAACCGCAGTTGTCGGCGGCGCACTGCTTGAGCCAGGCGGCGAAGTCGGCGTCGTAGGCGGTGCCGATGGTGGACTTCAGCAGGGTGCGGGCGCCGTTCCAGTCGCCGACGCGGTACTTGGCGAGCAGCGCGTCGATGTCCTGCGGGTGCGACTGGAGCATGTAACGGACGGCCAGGTAGCCCCAGTTGTAGATCCGGGTGGAGTCCGCGTTGGCGTAGGTGCTGTCGAACAGGGTGCTCAGCGCGTAGGTGCCCTTGCCGGCCTGGGCGACCGCGTCGTCGTAGTGGACGCCCCGGTAGCTGTAGGAGATGTACTCGGCGAGGCCCTCGACCCACCAGATGGTCGGGGTGGTCATCCCGGCGTCGAAGTCGCCGTAGAAGTCGTAGCGGCCGTCGAGGTAGTGGGTGTACTCGTGGTTGAGGTTCCAGATCTGGAACTGGGGGCGCAGCCAGGAGGCCTCGTGGGCGATGAAGCGGGCCTGGTTGCCGGCCTTGGCAGGGTCGCCCTCCTCGTACATGCCGCCGTTGTCGACGGCGATCTTGTACATCTCCCAGGCGTAGAGGCTGTAGTTGTAGTAGTCGTCGAAGACGACGACCTCCAGGCTGGTGTTGTTGTCGTTGGCGACCGGGCCGCCGTCCTTGACCACCTTGTGGAAGTAGGCGTCCTGGTTGACCAGGCTGGTGCAGGTGTCGGCGAGCTGCTGCGCGGTCATGTCCTGGGCGCGGATGCGCAGGTTGGCGTTGCAGGTGTGGTCGACGGTGAGCACCAGCGGGACGAGCTTGGCCGGGACGTCACAGGTGCCGTAGTAGGAGCAGTTGCCGCTGTCCTTGTTCTCCGCGAACCAGAGCAGGTTCATGGTGAGCGGTCCGGTGTTGCCGACCAGCGGGTAGCGGTTGACCAGGTCCTTGACGATCGGGCGGCCCTGGGCGCGCAGCGCGTCCTTGGCGACCAGGTTGCCGATCTGGATGCCGATCGAGGTGACCGTGTCGGAGCCGGTCAGCTGGGAGGCGTTGCGGGTGACGAAGCCCGCCATGCTGGTGGCGAAGGACGGGTCGGCCTGCAGGGCGCCGACGAAGTCGGGCAGGTCGAAGCCGCGCTCGATGACGGTCTCGGTGTTGGCGACGGCGGCGGCCATGGAGCCCGTCCACGCGCTGGAGTAGCCGTCCAGCAGGCGCTTGACGACGCCGGTGTAGCGAGCGTTCTCCTGGGCGCTGTCGATCAGGGTGACGGCTTCGGCGAGGGTGGCGCCGTTGGCCTCGGTGACGTCCTTGCTGTGCGGGGCGGCGAAGAAGCCGTCCAGCGCGCCGCGGACGGCGGTCTGCAGGGCGGTGCCGTACGGGCCGACGACGTCCTTGTTGTTCCACTGGACGTAGTAGCCGGCGCGCAGGAAGAGCACCAGCTGGCCGGCAGAGGTGGAGTCGTCGCCGGGGTAGGCGGCGGAGACGTCGCGCAGGGCGTTGGCGACGCTGACCATCTGGGCCTCGTTGAACGCGGCCCTGGCGTTGTCGCCGGTCAGGGTGAACAGCGTGTTGACGCAGTCGAGGCCGGCGGCCTTGACCTGCTGGACCAGCGCGGCACCGGAGTTGCCGGTGAACGCGGACACGTCGCAGGCGTTGGCGGCGAGCTGCCGGGGCGCCTTGGCGTTCGTGCCGATGGTGCTGCCCGCCGTCGGGGCGGTGGCCTTGGCCCGCGCGTCCGAGGCGAGCGGCCGGGCGTCCCTGGGGGTGTCGGGCGACTTGGGCACGGGGATGGCGTGCGGCGCGGCGGACTTGGCGGTGGGCGCGGTCGGCTTGCCCTGGGGAGTGGGGGCGGGCGCCGCGTGGGCCTGCGGTGCGAAGAGTCCGAGCGCGAGGAAGAAGGCGGCGCCGAGCGCAGGGAGCCTGCGCGCGTTCGCCTTCGCTATCCGGAAGGGACGCATGTGTGGGGGCCTCCGGGGCCGGTGGTGGCCGTGGTTGGGGACACAGCCGCTCCAATGTGTGACATGTAAAATGGCACACGGGTGGCGGCTGCGGGAAGCCCCGGGAGCGGAAAAGTTGTCAGACCCTGACGGGAAGCCCCCGATCGAGCGTCAAAGCCGAGGAATAAGCAGGAGCCCATGGCTCGTTCCTGCAAGTCATACGCAATAGTGTTGTCCCGGCACGATCAGCATCGCTCAACCCGCCGAAAGGGGCCGTGTCCTGATGGGCACCTACACGCTTCCCGACCTTCCGTACGACTACTCCGCGCTTGAGCGGGCGATGTCGGCCGAGATCCTGGAGCTGCACCACTCCAAGCACCACGCCGCCTACGTCAAGGGCGCCAACGACACCCTCGACCAGCTCGCCGAGGCGCGCGACAAGGACCAGTTCGGCGGCCTGGTCGGCCTTCAGAAGACCTTCGCCTTCCACCTGTCCGGCCACGTGCTGCACTCGCTGTTCTGGCAGAACCTCTCCCCGGAGGGCGGCGACCGCCCCGAGGGCGAGCTGGCCGACGCCATCACCGAGCACTTCGGCAGCTTCGAGGCATTCAGGAAGCAGCTCACCACCGCCACCACCGGCGTCCAGGGCTCCGGCTGGGGCATCCTCTCCTGGGAGCCGCTCGGCAAGCGCCTGATCGTCGAACAGGTCTACGACCACCACGGCAACGTCGGCCAGAACACCACGCCGCTGCTGGCCTTCGACGCCTGGGAGCACGCCTACTACCTGCAGTACCGCAACGTCCGCCCGGACTACGTCACCCGCCTGTGGGACGTCGTCAACTGGCAGGACGTCTCGGCCCGCTTCGCGGCCGTCACGGGCGCCTGACCTCGTTCGGGTGACGGGGAGGGTCCCGGACCGGTCGGGTGGTCCGAGCCCCTCCCTTCCGCTCCGCCCGCAGAGCACACCACCGCCTGCCCCTGTCCCTGCCTCGTTGCCGTCGCCTGGGCCGGGCCCGGGGCCGGGCCTCCTGAGGGCGGTCGACGATCAAGCCTTCACCTGCGATGACGGGGGATTTCGGGAACCCGTTCGATCGGGTTCACGTCATGAACCTCGGAGAGACCGCAGACAGGTGGGGGGCAGTCAGCCGATGGACCGCAAAGCACGGATGAAGGACCTGGCCGGCAGTCGGGTGGCGCTCGCGGTGGCGGCCGTCGCCCTGGCGGCGGGCGCCTGGGGGGTCGCGACCCTCGCCGGGCCGGACGGCGTCCCCCGGCAGGACATCGCACAGGAGCAGGGCACGTCCGCCGACGGCAGCGGCGGGGACGGCGCCAAGGGCGGCGACGGCGGCACGCAGCAGGGCAGCGGGATACCCGACGGCATCGCCCACGCCTCCGAGAGCGGTGGCAACGCCGTCAACATCACCATCGACGACGGCCCCGATCCGAACTGGACGCCGAAGGTCCTCGACGTCCTCAAGCGGCACGGCGTGAAGGCGACGTTCTGCATGATCGGACCGCAGGCCAAGGCCCACCCCGACCTGGTCAAGCGGGTCGTCGCGGAGGGCCACCGGCTCTGCGACCACACCGTGGACCACGACACCTCCATGGACAAGAAGCCGGTCGCGTACCAGGAGAAGGAGATCCTGGACGCGAAGAAGATGATCGAGGACGCCGCGGGCGGCGCCAAGGTGATGTACTACCGGGCTCCCGGCGGCTCGTTCACCCCCGACAGCCGGCGCATCGCCGCCGCGAACGGCATGCGTCCGCTCGGCTGGAACGTCGACTCGAAGGACTTCAACAAGCCCGGCACCGGCGCCATCGTGGACACCGTCAAGAAGGAGCTCCACCTCGGCCCGACCATCCTGTTCCACGACGGCGGCGGCGACCGCCAGCAGACCGTCGAAGCCCTCGACCAGGTGCTCACCTGGCTGAAGGCCCAGGGCCGCCCCACCGGCTACCCGGTCCAGACCACTCCGTGACGCGTTGCGCCGCCCGGGCGGGGCGGTGCGGCGGTCGTGCCGCCACCGCCCCGCAACCGGTCGTCAGGGCGTGCCGAAGAAGCCGTCCAGGATGCGCTGGGCGGCCAGTCCGGCCGGGAGGGTGCCGGCGCGGACCCGGGCTTCCAGGTCGGGGGCCAGGCGCCGTACGTCGGGGTGCTCGTGCAGGCGGGCGTAGAGCTGGTCGTGGACCATCGCCCAGGTCCACTCGACCTGCTGGTCGCGGCGCTTGGCGGCCAGGGCGCCGGTGGCGTCGAGGACCTTGCGGTGCTGCTGGAGGCGCTCCCAGAGCACGTCGAGGCCGGCGTTCTCACGGCCGCTGCAGGTGAGGACGGGTGGGGTCCAGGCCGCGTCGGGGGCCTGCAACAGCCGCAACGCGCCCGCGAGTTCGCGGGCCGCGGCGCGGGCGTCGGTCTCGTGCGGGCCGTCCGCCTTGTTGATCGCGATGACGTCGGCGAGTTCCAGGACGCCCTTCTTGATGCCCTGGAGCTGGTCGCCGGTCCGGGCGAGGCTGAGCAGGAGGAAGGTGTCCACCATGCCGGCCACCGCCGTTTCGGACTGGCCGACGCCGACCGTCTCGATCAGCACCACGTCGTATCCGGCCGCCTCCATCACCACCATCGACTCGCGGGTGGCCTTGGCGACGCCGCCCAGGGTCCCCGAGGTGGGGGAGGGGCGGACGAAGGCCTGCGGGTCGACGGCCAGGCGCTCCATCCGGGTCTTGTCGCCCAGGATGGAGCCGCCGGTCCGGCTGGAGGTCGGGTCGACGGCGAGGACCGCGACCCGGTGGCCCTCCCCCGTCAGCATGGTGCCGAAGGAGTCGATGAAGGTCGACTTGCCGACACCGGGAACCCCGGTGATGCCCACCCGGACCGCCCCGCCCGCGTGCGGCAGCAGCCGCTGGAGCAGCTGCTGCGCGAGCGCGCGGTGGTCGGGACGGGAGGACTCGACGAGGGTGACGGCGCGCGCGATCCAGGCGCGCGAGCCGTCGAGGACACCCGTCACGTAGCTGTCGAGGTCGATCGTCCGCGGAGGCATCGGCTCAGCGGCTCACAGCTCGTGGCCGAGCTCGGACGCCAGGGCCGTCAGCAGGTCGTGCGCGGCGTCCGGGATGACCGTGCCCGGTCCGAACACCGCCGCCGCGCCCGCCTCGTACAGCGCGTCGAAGTCCTGCGGGGGGATGACCCCGCCGACCACGATGGTGATGTCCTCCCGGCCCGCCGCGGCGAGTTCGGCGCGCAGCGCGGGCACCAGGGTGAGGTGGCCGGCGGCCAGCGAGGAGACGCCGACGATGTGCACGTCCGCCTCGACGGCCTGCCGGGCGACCTCCGCCGGGGTCTGGAACAGCGGGCCGACGTCCACCGTGAAGCCGAGGTCGGCGAAGGCGGTGGCGATCACCTTCTGGCCGCGGTCGTGGCCGTCCTGGCCCATCTTGGCGACCAGGATGCGCGGCCGGCGGCCCTCGGCCTCCTCGAACCGCTCGACCAGGTCGCGGGTGCGCTGGAGGGAGGCCGACGGGCCCGCTTCGTCTCGGTACACACCGGAGATGGTACGGATCTGGCCGGAGTGGCGGCCGTACACCTTCTCCAGGGCGTCCGAGATCTCGCCGACGGTGGCCATGGCCCGGGCCGCGTTGACGGCCAGGTGCAGCAGGTTGCCGTCCAGCGAGCCGCCGCGCTGCGGTCCGGCCTCGGCGGCCCGGGTGAGCGCGTTCAGCGCGTCCTGCGTGGCGGCCTCGTCGCGCTCGGCGCGCAGCCGGCGCAGCTTCTCGATCTGGCGGGCCCGCACCGCGGAGTTGTCGACCTTGAGGACGTCGATCTGCTCGTCGCTCTCCACCCGGTACTTGTTGACGCCGATCACCGGCTGGCGGCCGGAGTCGATGCGCGCCTGGGTGCGGGCGGCGGCCTCCTCGACGCGCATCTTGGGGATGCCGGCGTCGATCGCCTTGGCCATGCCGCCGGCGGCCTCGACCTCCTGGATGTGCTGCCAGGCGCGTGCCGCCAGGTCGTTGGTCAGCTTCTCGACGTACGCCGAGCCGCCCCACGGGTCGATGACCCGGCAGGTGCCCGACTCCTGCTGCAGCAGCAGCTGGGTGTTGCGGGCGATCCGGGCGGAGAAGTCGGTGGGCAGGGCGAGCGCCTCGTCGAGGGCGTTGGTGTGCAGCGACTGGGTGTGGCCCTGGGTGGCGGCCATCGCCTCCACGCACGTGCGGGTGACGTTGTTGAACACGTCCTGCGCGGTGAGCGACCAGCCGGAGGTCTGCGAATGGGTGCGCAGCGAAAGCGACTTGGGGTTCTTCGGGTCGAACTGCTTGACCAGCTTGGCCCAGAGCAGCCGGGCCGCGCGCAGCTTGGCGACCTCCATGAAGAAGTTCATGCCGATCGCCCAGAAGAACGACAGCCGCGGCGCGAAGGCGTCCACGTCCAGCCCCACGTCCAGGCCCGCGCGCAGGTACTCCACCCCGTCGGCCAGGGTGTAGGCCAGCTCCAGGTCGGCGGTGGCCCCGGCCTCCTGGATGTGGTAGCCGGAGATGGAGATCGAGTTGTACCGGGGCATCTTCTGCGAGGTGTACGCGAAGATGTCCGAGATGATCCGCATCGACGGCTGCGGCGGGTAGATGTAGGTGTTGCGGACCATGAACTCCTTGAGAATGTCGTTCTGGATGGTCCCCGCCAGCTTCTCCGGCGGCACGCCCTGCTCCTCGGCGGCGACGATGTACAGCGCCAGCACCGGGAGGACGGCGCCGTTCATGGTCATCGACACCGACATCCGGTCCAGCGGGATGCCGTCGAACAGCTGGCGCATGTCGTAGATCGAGTCGATCGCGACGCCCGCCATGCCGACGTCGCCGGTGACGCGCGGGTGGTCGCTGTCGTAGCCGCGGTGGGTCGGCAGGTCGAAGGCGACCGAGAGGCCCTTCTGACCGGCCGCCAGGTTGCGGCGGTAGAAGGCGTTGGACTCCTCGGCGGTGGAGAAGCCCGCGTACTGGCGGACGGTCCACGGCTGGTTGACGTACATGGTCGGGTACGGCCCGCGCAGGTACGGGGCGATGCCCGGGTAGGTCTCCAGGAAGTCCAGCCCGGCCAGGTCCGCCGCGGTGTACAGCGGCCTGACGCCGATGCCCTCGGGGGTGTCCCAGACCAGCTCGTCGACGTCCTTGCCGGTGGACTGCCGCCAGGCGGCCTGCCACTGGTCGTCCGAGACGTCGGCGGCGCCGCCGTCCAGCCCGATACCGGTGAAGTCGGGAATCATCGAGCCGCCTCGCTCTCGTCGTCGTCGGCGCCGCGCGCGCCGGTGATCTGGTCCAGCAGGGAGGTGAGGACGGCGACCGCGTCCCCGCCCGCGTGGACGAACCCGTCCACTCCGGCCGGGGCTTCGCCGAGCCGTCCGGCCAGCAGCACCTTCGCGGCGCCGGCCGCCTTCAGGGCGCCGGCGACGGCCTCGGCGTGCTCGCCGTACAGGGCGTCGCTGGAGCAGAGGCAGGCGACGGTGGCGCCGGAGGCGGTGAACGCCTCGGCGAACGCCGCCGGGTCGACGCCTTCGAGGGAGGTCGTCGCGATGCCGCCGGCCTGGAACAGGTTGGCCGCGAAGGTGGTGCGCGCGGTGTGCGCGGCGGCGGTGCCGATCGAGGCCAGGAACAGCTTCGGCCGCTCGCCGGTGGCCGCGAGCGCGGCGTCCGAGCGGTCCCGCAGCGCCTCGTACGCCTCGGCGCGGCGCACCTGCGGCAGGCCGCCGGCGAGCGCGGCCGGGGCCGGCTCGCGGACCAGCGGCTGCTCGTCCAGGTGCGGGAACTCGCTGACGCCGGTGACCGGTTCGCGCCGCTTGGCGAGCCTGACGGACCGCTCCGCCCAGGTCACGGCGAGCCGCTCGCCGACCAGCCCGGACCCGAGGGCGGCCTGCTGGCCGCCGGCCCGCTCGATCTCCTGGAACCAGGCCCAGGCGGCCCGGGCCAGCTCCTCGCCGAGCTGCTCGACGTACCAGGAGCCGCCGGCCGGGTCGATCACCCGGGCCAGGTGGGACTCCTCCAGCAGGATCGACTGGGTGTTGCGGGCGATCCGGCGGGCGAAGGCGTCCGGCTGGCCGAGCGCGCTGTCGAAGGGCAGCACGGTGACGGCGTCGGCGCCGCCGACCCCGGCGGCCAGGCAGGCGATGGTGGTGCGCAGCATGTTCACCCACGGGTCGCGGGCGGTCATCATCACCCGGGAGGTGACGGCGTGCTGACGCTGCGCCGAGGCCGCGGCGGACGCCCCGGACACCTCGGCGACGCGGGCCCAGAGGCGGCGCGCGGCACGGAACTTGGCGATGGTCAGGAACTGGTCGGCGTCGGCCGCGTAGCGGAACTCCAGCTGGCCGAGCGCGGCGTCCACCGACAGTCCGGCGGCGGTGAGCGCGCGCAGGTAGGCGACGCCGGTGGCGAGCGCGCAGCCCAGCTCCTGCGCGGGGGAGGCGCCGGCCTCGTGGTACGGCAGGGCGTCGACGGTCAGCGCCCGGACGTTCGGGTAGTCGGCGGCGCAGCGGGCCGCGAGCGCGGTGGCCTCGGCGAGCAGCGCGTCGGTGCGGGCGGTGTCGCCGGTGCGGGCCTGGAGGCCGAGCGGGTCGGCGCCGAGGTTGCCGGAGGCGTCGCCGGGGGAGACCTCGCGCTGCTCGTAGAGCTTGAACAACTGCTCGGCGGCGTCGGTGAATTCGGGTCCGGCGTCGAGTGCCACCGCGGCCAGGTCCAGGTACACGCCGGTCAGCGCCTCGGGCAGGGCGTCCACCGGGAGGGCCCCGCCGCCCAGTTCCAGCCAGAGCGAGCCGACGCCGTTCTCCAGGTCGGCCAGTACGGCCTCGTTGGCGCGCCGCCGGTCCGGGTCGGCGTGCCGCTGCCGTACGTCCCACCCGGCGACGGCCGAGCCCTGCGGCCGGCCGCCGCGGACGAAGGGCGGGAAGCCCGGGTACCCGGGGTCGACCGCGGTGTCCTCGGCGGTGTACAGCGGGCGTGCACCGAGCCCGTCCTGGAGCTCGGTGGTGAGTGCCTGCTCGGCGGCGGCGCCGTCCTCGGGCTGGGCACCGGACTTGCGCAGCACGCCCTGGACGAGCTGCTGCCACTGCTCACGGTGCGCGGCCGGGAACTCGGCGGCGAGGGGGAGCCCTTCGGGCGGGACCTTCATGTGCGCAGGTTAGCGCCCGTTCGCGTACCCGCAGGAGGGGCGCCGTGTGTGACCTTTCCCTCGATTTGGCGCATTCTCAGCACTCCGCGGGGCGGGCCGTGCCATGGGCCGGCGATCACGGATCCGGCGGGGTCACCCGCGGCGGGAGCGGGGGAAGGAGCGCCGGCGGTCGGGCCGGGGGGAACCGAGCTGAACCGGGGTGAACCGCGGCCGCGGCGGCGCCCGTAGTCAATACCGATGGCACGGAACGCGATCGATGTCCCGTCATGGCCCCGAAACGTCATGATCAGGGGGATTGCGGAACCCCGCCCCTCATCTATTAAGTTACTTCGAAGAAGGTGGGCGGGGCAGCATCCCCCCGTTGCTCGCCCCGCCTGCCTTCGCCGTCCCCGGCCCGTACGGGCCGGCCCCGGATTCCCCCGAAGGAGAGCCGACCGCCCATGGGAAAGCGCCGCAAGCCCAGCCCCCCCAGCCGGGCCCGTATGGCGGTCCTCACCACGGCCATGGCGGCCGGCGGCGCGGTCCTCGCCTCGGGCACCGCACACGCCGAGCCCGCGCCGACCCTCGCCTCCGTCAAGGAGCAGGTGGACAAGCTCAACGAGGAGGCCGAGCAGTCCATCGAGCGCTACAACGGCTTCCAGGCCCAGCAGCAGAAGCTCCAGGTCGACGCCAACCAGATCCAGGAGAAGGTGGTCCGGGGCCAGGAGGCGATGAACGAGCTGCGCACCCGGCTCGGGGCCGTCGCCGCCGACCAGTACCGGACCAACGGCATCGACGCGTCGGTCCAGCTGATGCTCGACTCCGACCCGTCCGGCTACCTGGAGCGCGCCGCGGTGCAGAACCAGGTCGCCGAATCCCAGGCGAACCTGCTGAAGCAGGCCCAGGACGAGCAGCGCAAGCTCGACCAGGACCGTGCCGAGGCCACCGCGACCCTCGCGTCGCTCGACGCGGTCGGCAAGCAGCTGGCGGAGCAGAAGAACGGCATCCAGACCAAGCTGGCGCAGGCGCAGGAGATGCTGAACAAGCTCAGCGCCGAGGACCGCGCCAGGATCAACGCCCAGCAGTCCGCGGAGAAGGCCAAGGCCGAGGCCAAGCAGGCAGCCGCCGCGGGCACCGCCGCCGCGGCGGACCGCGCCTCCCGCTCCGCCGACCGCCCCGACATGAACGCCCCGCTGCCGGCCGCCAGTGGCCGGGCCGCGGCCATCATCGCGTTCGCCCAGGCCCAGCTCGGCAAGCCGTACGGCTGGAGCAAGACCGGCCCGGACAGCTTCGACTGCTCCGGCCTCACCAGCCAGGCCTACCGCGCGGGGGGCCGCACGATCTCCCGGATGTCCCAGGACCAGTGGAACGACGGCCCGCACGTCGACCGCGCCAACCTGCAGCCCGGTGACCTGGTCTTCTTCTACGACGACCTGCACCACGTCGGGCTGTACATCGGTGACGGCAAGATGATCCACGCGCCGCGCACCGGCAAGAACATCGAGGTGCTCCCGATCTCCGCGATGCCGTACATGGGCGCCGTCCGGCCGGCCTGACCGCGCCCGCGGCGGCCCGGCCGCCGCACTGCCCGCCGCAGGCCCGCTCCCGCTCCGGCGGCGGCGGGCCCGCGGCGTTCCGGGCCGGTCGCGGACGGCCCGCTGCGAGTGCTGCAGGTGCTACCGGTGTTTCGGGTGCCACCGGTGTCACGGGTGCGGTGCGCAGGCCAGCAGGTACGGCAGCGCGGGAAGCACCGGCAGCGCCAGCACCCCGAGCCGCCAGGCCGGCCGCCGCCGGCCGCCACCGGGGCGGGCCAGCCGCCGGACCCGGGCCAGCACCCCGGTGGCGGCCACCCCCAGCGCCCCGCCGCCCGCCACCCCGCCGTCCGGGGACGGGACCCCGGCGGTCGCCAACGCGTAGAGCGCGGAGGCCAGTTCACCCCGGGACGCGAGCGCCAGCGCCGCGTCGTCGGCCGCCATCTCCAGCAGCACCGCCACCTCCGAGCGCCCCAGCCGGGCCAGCGGCAGCGGTCCGAGGAGCAGCGCGAAGGTGTCCGCCGGCAGCCGGAACAGGTGGTGGCGGCCCCGGATGTGCCCGTGCTCGTGGGCGACGGCCGCGGCGAGCTGCCGTTCGTCCAGCAGCCGCAGCGCCCCGCGCGACAACACCACCCGGGAGCGCCGTCCGGGCAGGCAGTACACGGTCGGGTGCGCGTGCTCCAGCACCAGTGCGTCCCAGCGCCCGTCCCGGACGGCGACCAGGTCCAGCACGGCCCGGTGCCGGCGCCGGGCCCGCCCGGTGCGGACGCCGACGGCGGTGACCAGGGCGGCGACCACCGCCCCGGCGGCGGCCAGCAGCCACCAGTCGTGGGTGTGCGGGAGGAGACCCCCGGCCGGCTCGGCGTGGGGGAGGAGGCCGAGCAGCCCGGCCGGCTCGTGGGCGAAGGGCTCCACCGCGTGGTGCGCCGCGAGCAGCAGGGCGACCGTGAACGAGGCCATCAGCGCGAGCCAGAGCCCCGCACCGGCCGCCGGACGGGCCTGGAGCCGCGCGGAGCCGGCCAGCCGCCGGGGCAGCAGCACCCCGGTCACCGCCAGGTAGAGGACGAGCAGGGCGAGGGTCACTCCGGATCCCGGGACTTCACCTGTTCGAGGGCCGCGAGCAGGGCGGAGGCCTCGTCCCCGCTGATCCGGTCGATGAAGCGGAGCAGCGCGCCGGCCCGGTCGGGGGTGGTCTCCAGCGCCTGGTGCATCAGCCGGGCGGTGTACTCCTCGCGGGTGCAGGTCGGCTCGTACACCCAGGCGCGGCCGACCTTGTCACGGCGCAGCCAGCCCTTGGTGTGCAGGATGTCGGCGACCGTGGTGACGGTGGTGTACGCGACGGCGCGCTGCTGCCGCAGATCGTCCACGACCTCGCGCACCGTGGCCGGTCGGCCCCAGGCCCAGAGCCGGTCCATGATCTCGGCCTCCAGATCGCCGAAGCCCCGTAGCACCGCCCTTGTCTCCCTCGCCGAGCCCACCGCCGGCGCCCTTCGCCCACCGGAACGCGGCCCATGCTACGGCGAGCGCCGGGCGCCCGCCCCCGGCCTCCGGAGGCGGGCGCCCGGCGTCTTCCGGGTGGTGCCCAGGTGGTGTCCGAGCGGTGTCGACCGGTGCCCGGTACGTGTGCAACCGGTGATCGAACCCGACGGGCCGGGGTCAGGACAGCCGCCGCCCCAGCGGGATCCGGGACCGGGTGAACAGCGCGGCGAGCAGCCCCGCGACCACCGGCAGCACCAGCACCACCAGCAGCAGCTCGACCCACGGCGCGGTGATCAGCGCCGGCTTGGCCCCGAACCCGCTCGCCCGGGACTTCAGCAGCCCCACCGCCGGCACGAACCCGTTGGCCGCGCCGAGCAGCGCCCCCAGCAGGGCGATCAGCGCGCACTGCAGGCCCGCCATGCTCCGCCGGATCCGCGGCGGTGCGCCGACGGCGGCCAGGGTGGCCTGGTCCTGCCGGGAGTCGGCGGCCGCGAGGCCGGTGGCGATCCCGGCCGCGCCGAGCACGACCAGCCCGGCGAAGCCGGTGAGCGCCAGGGTGAGCGCGTCGCTCTTCGGCTGGAAACCGCGCTCGACCGAGAGCGTGGCCATCCGGTCCAGCCGGATCGCAGCCGCTTCGGCGCGCTGCTGCGCCCGGCGGTCTGGCGGCGTGGCGGGCAGCCAGACCGAGCCGGTCGGCCGCGCGGAGAGCCCGAGGCGCGGCAGCGCGGAGGGCAGCACCATGCCCTGGGCGAAGCCCGCGGCGGCCTCGTTGTCGACCAGCACCGCGTCGACCGGGACCTCCTGGAGCTCGGGCTTGGGCACCTCGCCCGGCTGCACCGCGCCGCTGCCGCCGCGCAGCATCAGCACGGCCTTCCCGTCGGCGCCCAGCAGGGCGCGGTCGAAGACCAGCAGCTTCCCCGCGGCCAGCGCCTGTTCGGCGGCCGGGTCGTGGACGGCGAACAGGTTGTGCAGCACGGTGGCGTCCCCGGCGGCCAGGTGCGGCGGGGCGCCGAGGCTGCGCCGGTTCACGGGGCCCTTGAGCTGGACGGTGCTGGAGCAGTTCTCGCAGAAGCGGTACATGACGTCGGCGAGGTCGCCGCGCGGGCCGAGGCCGGTCAGCTGCTCCTCCAGTTCGCCGCGCAGCCGGTCGAGCCGGGGCCCGTCGGTGGAGCTGGTGAGCTGGACGGCGCCGTACGGGGCCTGCGGCCGGTAGTCGCGCCGGTTCTCGGCGTCGGTGCTGGTGGTGTACACCCCGATGGCGACGGCGCCGGCCACCGCGGCCATCACCGCGGCCACCGCCGGTGCGGTGCGCGAGCGGTGCCGGGCGGAGTCGCGCAGCGCGAGCCGGGGCCCGAGCGGCAGCCTGCCGGCCGCCCGGCCGATCAGGGCGACCAGCATCGGGGTGCAGAGCAGCAGCCCGATCTCGGCGGTCACCGAGCCGCCGAGCACGGTGAGCGTCCGGGTGTCGTAGCCGCCGACGCCCGGCCGGTCGCGCTGCACGGCACCGGCGCCGTACACCGCGAGGACGCCGCCGAGGGCGACCAGCACCACGCCGCCGACGGTGACCGCGCGGCTGGGGCCGCGGACGGTGTCCCGGCCGGTGAGTCCGGCGGTGACGCTGCGGCGGGCGGCCTGCACGGCGGGCAGTGCGGCCGCGAGCAGGGCGGTGACCAGGCCGATCCCGGCGATCGCGAGCAGGTCCAGCGGCGGCAGGGCGAGGTGTCCGAACCGTGCGCCGCCGACCCGTTCGATCTGCGGCCGGAGCACCGCGACCAGCCCGGTGCCGAGCGACACCCCGGCCAGCGCCCCGGCCGCGCCGAGGACAAGCCCGCCGCCGAGGACCACCGCGCCGACGTGGGTGCGGCTGCCGCCGGCGGCGCCGAGCAGGGCGAGCTGGCGGCGGGAGCGGCGGGCGCCGACCGCGAAGGCGGGCCCGGCGAGCAGGGCGACCTCCAGCAGCGCCATGCCGGTGACGGTGGCGACGACGATCTCGGTGTTGTCGCCGGTCGACAGGTCGCCGAAGCGGTGCGCGTCGCGGTAGTAGGGCACGGCCTGCTCCGGCGGCGGGGCGAGCGCCACCGAGCGGGCGGTGAGCGTGAAGCCGTGGGCGTTGAACCGCTGCACCGCGGCCCAGTCGAGCGCGGCCCCGGACGGCAGCCGGACCAGCCAGGCGGCGCGCTCGGCCGGACGCTGCTCGGCGGCCGGTCGGCCGGCGGCCTGGGCGGCGGCCAGCTGGTCCAGCAACTCGCCGGGCCGGGCGACGAGTTCGACCCGGCCGAGCTCGTCCGGGTGCTCCACGACACCGGTGATGGTGAAGGTCGTCCCGTCCAGTCCCTGGACGGTGGTGGTGCCGCCCGGCCGGAGCCCGGAGCGGTCCAGGAACGCCCGGGTGACGGCCACCTCGCGCGGGGCGCTCGGGGCGCGGCCCTCGACCAGGTCGATCCGGCCGTGCCAGATCGGGTCGGCGAGGTTCGCCTCGGTGGTGAGCGTGCGGACCAGGCCCTCGGGTGAGGTCGCACCGCTCTCCGGCCCCGGACGGGCCGGGGTGAGCGCACTGCCGGACGGCAGCAGCGAGCCGACCAGACCGATCGGGTCGGCGGTCGCGCCCTTCTGCTGTTCGGCGGTGGGCTGCTCCCCCGGGCGGGGCTGGACGACGAGGACGCCGTCCTCCGCGACCGGCGCCTGTTCGACGGTGCGGCCCGGGTCGAGGGCGGTGACCAGGGCGTCCGCGCCGCCCACCACCCGCTCGACCCGCTCGGCCGGGGTGAGCTGCCCGCTGCGGTGGACCACGTCGGCGCCGGTGACGCCGAGCACGGGAAGGGCGATCATGGCGGCGATCAGGGCGCTGCGGCCCTTGGCCCGCAGGGCGTCGCGGCGGGCGATGCGCAGGGCGACCCGCCAGGCTCCGAGCCTCACCGCGTCACCCCGCCGATCGAGCCGGGGCGGTGGACCGTCGTCGGACGGTCCGGGGAACGGTCGTACGCGGAACCGTCGTCGGTGGAAGGGCCGAACGGGGAACGGTCGTACGCGGAACCGTCGTACGCGGAACCGTCGTAGGCGGAACCGTCGCCGGGGGAAAGGCCGTCGGCGGGTCGGTGACCGGTGGACCGGTGGCGGGCGGATCGGGGGCCGCGGCTCTCGGAGTCGACCGCGCCGTCCCGGAGGTGGACCACCCGGTCCGCCCAAGCGGCGTGCGCGGCCTCGTGGGTGACCATCATCGCCGCCGCCCCGGCGTCGCAGCGGGCGCGCAGCACCCCGAGCACGGCCTCGCCGGTGGCGGAGTCGAGCGCGCCGGTCGGTTCGTCGGCGAGCACCAGGCGCCGCTCGCCGATCAGGGCGCGGGCGATCGCGACGCGCTGCTGCTGGCCGCCCGACATGTCGTCGGGGAAGCGGTCGGCCAGTTCGCCGATGCCCAGCTCCTCCAGCGCGGCCAGCGCCTCCCGACGGGCCCGGCGCCCCGGGACGCCGTCGAGTTCGCGGGGCAGGGCGATGTTCTCGGCGGCGGTGAGCGCCGGGATCAGGTTGTAGTCCTGGAAGACGTACCCGATGGAGCGCCGCCGAAGGTCGGCGAGCCTGCCCCTGCCGAGTTTGCCGAGCGGGACCCCCTCCACCAGGACCTCGCCGTCGCTGGGCCGGTCCAGCCCGCCGGCCAGGGTCAGCAGGGTCGACTTGCCGGAGCCGGACGGCCCCATGACGGCGACGAACTCCCCGGGGTGGACGGCCAGGTCGATGCCGCGCAGGGCGTGCACCTCGGCGGCGCCCCGCCCGTGCACCCGGGTGACGTTGGCCAGTTGCAGGACGGGCCCCGGCCGGGCCGGATCGGTGGTGGACACACTTCCCCCTTGTGAGCTTCTCGACTGCATATGTCGGTGAACTATATATGCCGGGCGATGAAGTTCAAGGCGGACCCGCCGCGGGTCGGGCTCGGTCAAACTTCTACAAAGGTGTCGAAGGAGAGTCGGGAGGTGTCGGAGAGCCGAGGGGCGCGGGAGAGGCGGGGAGAGACGGGGCAAGGCGCGGGCGGCCGTGGTCCGAGCCGGGCGGCCCGGCGCCCGCCCGGGGGGGTAAAACGGAAGGACCGTCACATGAGCCGCCTGGGAGGCCCGATGCCGAGCCCCGATCCGAAGCACGGACCGTTGGTGCTGATGCTGCTGGTGCTGACCGTGGTCACCGGAGTGGTGGACGCGGTCAGCTACCTCGCACTCGGCCACGTCTTCGTCGCCAACATGACCGGCAACGTGGTGTTCCTCGGCTTCGCGATCGCCGGGGCGCCGAACCTCTCCGCCATCGCCTCGCTGGCCGCCCTGGCCGCGTTCCTCCTCGGCGCCCTGGCCGGCGGTCACCTCGCCCGCCGCCTGCCCGGCCACCGCGGCCGGCTGCTGACCACCGCCGTCGGCGCCCAGGCGACGCTCGTCGCGACGGGCACCGTGCTGGCGGCGGTCATCGGCCACACCTCCGCCCCGGCCCGCTACACCCTGATCGGGCTGCTCGGCTTCGCCATGGGCGGCCAGAACGCGGTGGTCCGCGCACTGAGGATCCCCGACCTCACCACCACCGTGCTCACCATGACGATCACCGCCCTCGCCGCCGACCTCACCGGCCCCCGCCGCTTCGCCTCCGCGGTCTGGATGTTCGCCGGTGCCCTCCTCGGCGCGGTCCTCGTCCTGCA
The DNA here is from genome assembly GCF_044541955.1 of Kitasatospora sp. NPDC085464. NCBI lineage: Bacteria > Bacillati > Actinomycetota > Actinomycetes > Kitasatosporales > Streptomycetaceae > Kitasatospora > Kitasatospora sp. NPDC085464. Next base: position 63,620 of record NZ_JBITTM010000010.1, on the reverse strand, counting down.
CGCCGACGTCCCCGGCGCCCTCGGCCTGGCCCTCGTCCTCCTCCTCGCCGTCGCCGTGGCCACCCACCGGAGCGCCGGGTCCACCCCCGCCCCGGAGTGGACCAAGCCCTTGTGAGCGGGCGCGCGGCGGACGCCGCCCGCCCGTCCGTGGCCGCCGGCTGCGCCCGCCGGGCGGCCCCGGGCCCCGAGCCGGGTTCGTCGGCCAGGCGTTGCCGCCCCGCCGTGCCGGGCGGCTCAGTCCTCGTGGCGGTGCCCCGCGCGGCCGCTCCAGAGCGGTTCGAGCCGGGCCCAGCCGTCCGTCCAGGCCGTTTCGGCGCGGCGGTCGAGGGCGTGCAGGCGCAGACGGAGGGCGAGGACGACGAGGGCGAGCAGGGTGAGGAGGGTGCCGGTGCCGGCGCAGGCCGCGGAGACGGCGAGGGCGGCGCGGTCGACCGGGGGAGGGGAGGCGTTGCCGGCCGCGTCGATCCAGATCGACACACTGCTGCCGGTGGCGGCCGGGCGCAGGGCCTGGACGGTGCCGGCGTGCGGGGTGCCGTCGGGGGCGGTCCAGGTGGCCTCGACGTCGGTCCGGCTGCTGTGGCCCCCGGCGAACCGCCCGCCGCCGGCGGCGGTTTGGCCGGGGACGGTGCGGATCACGGCGTCGACCTGGTGCAGTCGCGCGCGTTCGGTGTCGGCCTGGGGCGCGGCGACGCGGTACAGCAGCAGTGCGCCGACGGTCGAGACCGCGAGGACGAGCGCCGCGCCGAGTGCGGCGAGCAGCCAGGCCCGGGCGCGGGAGCGGTCGAGCGGGCGGGCGAGGGGTTCGTGCCGGGCACCGAGGGCCCGCCGCAGCTGACGGCCGGTTCGCTGCGGGAGCGACGCGGGCCTGGCCGTGCGGGGTGTGTCGGACACGTTGACGGCTCCTCAGGGGCGCGGGGGAGTACGGCGGTTCGCCACCAATTTCCACCCGTCGGGCCCCGGGCACAAGAGTCGTGCGCGCCCGGAGGACCGCTGTCGCCGCGAGCCGGCCGCCACTTCCGTCGTTCGTTCCGCCGTCCGTCCCGCCAGTGCCGCTCGGCCCCGCAGCCGGGACGTTCGGCCCTCGGCAGCGGTGGCCCCGGCCGGGCAGGCTGGGTACCGGCGGCGCCCCCCGTGCCTGGGCGCGGCCGTGGCCCGGTTCGACCGTGGGGGTGCCGGGTCGAGGTACGGGGCAGGGGGTGGTCGCGCGGCCACCCCCTGCTTTCCGTGTGCGACTTCGCGTCCGGAACGGGTGTTTCCCCGGGTCAGGGCCGCATTCTCGCTGATCGCCGGGCCGGCGGCGGCACCGCAACGGCTGAGCGCCGTCACGGCCGGCACCGCAACGGCTGAGCGCCGTCACGGCCGGCACCGCAACGGCTGAGCGCCGTCACGGCCGGTGAGTGCCGTGACGGAGCCGACCACCGCGCCGGTCGCCCCGCCGCCCGCGCTCAGCGGACGACGGGGTAGCCGTGCGTCCCGTCCCGCCGCACGCCGTCCAGGCCGGGCAGCCAGCTGCCGAGGACCAGCGCGGACGGGTAGAACATCGGCTCCGGCAGCTCGTCCACCGCGAAGCGCTCCCAGCCGGCGCAGGCGTGCGGCTCGGTGACCACCGCCTCGGCCAGGCTGGGCGGGGCGAGGACGGCGGCGGTCAGCCGCGGCCGGCCGAGCTCGTGGTCGAGGTGCACGGCGAGCACCCGCATCCCCCCGGCCGGCAGCACGATGCCGGTCTCCTCGGCGAGTTCGCGGGCCGCGGTCTGTTCGAAGGACTCGCCCGGGTCGACCTTGCCGCCCGGCAGGCTCCAGGTGGGCGGCTCACCGGCGGTGGTGCGTCGGCCGACCAGCACCCGGCCGTCCCCGGTGGGCACGATGATCCCGGCGCCGAGCATCGGTGCGGTCGTCCCGGCCTGCGGTGCGGTGGTCAACTCGGGCTCTCCTTCGGATGGTTACCAGTTGGCGCGCTCGTAGTCCTTGAGGAAGCAGCCGTAGAGGTCCTCGCCCTGCTCGCCGCGCACGATCGGGTCGTACACCCGGGCCGCGCCGTCGACCAGGTCGAGCGGGGCGTGGAAGCCCTCCTCGGCGAGGCGCATCTTGTCCGGGTGCGGCCGCTCGTCGGTGATCCAGCCGGTGTCGACGGCGGTCATCAGGATGCCGTCGTTCTGGAACATCTCCTGCGCGCTGGTGCGGGTGAGCATGTTGAGCGCGGCCTTGGCCATGTTGGTGTGCGGGTGGCCGGCGCCCTTGTAGCCGCGGGTGAAGACGCCCTCCATCGCGGAGACGTTGACCACGTACTTGCGGCGGGACGCGGACGCGGCCATCGCCGGGCGCAGCCGGCTGATCAGGATGAACGGCGCGGTGGAGTTGCAGAGCTGCACCTCCAGGAGTTCGACCGGGCCGACCTCGCTGACGGTCTGCACCCAGCTGTTGGTGTCGGCGAGGTCGGGCACCAGGCCGCCGGCGTCGATCGCGGTGCCGGCCTCGATCCGGGCGGGGGTGGCGGAGCCGGTGACCAGCGCGAGCGAGGTGACGTCCTCGGCGGCCAGCCGCTGCTCGCCGCCGGTCGCCTGGTGGGGGAGCTCGGGCAGGGCGACGCCGCCGCTGCCGAAGCGGCCGATGGTGGTGGCCTGCGGCAGCTCGCCGGCCGGCAGCGGGGCGGACTCGGCGTTGACCAGCTCGCGGTAGGACTCCGGCGGGCGGCGCACGGTCTGCGCGGCGTTGTTGATCAGGATGTCCAGCGGGCCGTCGGCGGCGACCTCGTCGGCGAGGGCCATGACCTGGGCAGGGTCGCGCAGGTCGATGCCGATGATCTTGAGCCGGTGGATCCACTCGGCGCTGTCCGGCATCGCCTTGAAGCGGCGGATGGCGTCATTGGGGAAGCGGGTGGTGATGGTGGTGTGGGCGCCGTCGCGCAGCAGCATCAGCGCGATGTACATGCCGATCTTGGCGCGGCCGCCGGTGAGCAGCGCGCGCTTGCCGGTGAGGTCGGCCCGGGCGTCACGGCGGGATCGGTTGAGCACCGCGCACTTCTGGCAGAGGTTGTGGTAGAACGCGTCGACCTCGACGTACCGCTGCTTGCAGGTGTAGCAGGAGCGCGGGCGCTCCAGGATCCCGGCGATCTCGGTGGTGGTGACGGTGGTCAGGCCGAAGGCGCCGGCCGTCTCGTCGTCGATCCGGGTCGGCGCACCGGTGGCGGTGCGGGCGGTGACCGCGCGGTCGTTGGCGGTCTTGCGGGCCCGGGTCTCCTGGCGGCGGCGCTGCTTGAGGGTGCGGAATATGCCGCCCACGGCCTGCCGGACGGTGATCGCGTCCGGGTGGTCGACGTGCAGCTCGTCGAGCTCGGCGATCACGTCGAGGCAGAGCTTCAGCCGCTCGGGGTCGAGGCCCGGACCGTAGTCGATCTCCTCCTCGGTGCCCTCGTCCTGGCCGTGCTGGATGTCCGTCTGCCCGATGCCCACGCCTGCTGCCGCTTTCCCGTTCGCCTCGCCCATTACCGCGTGAATGCTACGGGAGTCGTCCCGACCGGGGCGAAAAGCCGACGTCGGAGGCAGTCTTTGGATGATCCTCCAGGTCTACGCGCGGAGCTTTGATCACGGTTTGTGCACAGCCCCAGCAATGTTCCTCGAACTGGCTTTTGCCCCCGCCCTCACGGAGAATCGAATGCTGGGTGCAGGGCGCCCGAGTGCGCCCCGACGGCATCGCCGCAACCGCACCCGAGGTGTAATTTCTCCCAGCCAGAGAGCCCCCTTCATGCGCTTCCTGAACGACCTCAAGCCCTCGTACGACCTCACGTACGACGACGTCTTCATGGTCCCCAGCCGTTCCGCCGTGGGCTCCCGGCAGGGCGTGGACCTCTCCTCGAACGACGGCACCGGCACCACCATCCCGCTGGTCGTGGCCAACATGACCGCCATCGCCGGCCGCCGGATGGCCGAGACCGTCGCCCGCCGCGGCGGACTGGTCGCCATCCCGCAGGACATCCCCACCGAGGTCATCGCCGAGGTCATCGCCTGGGTCAAGCAGCGCCACCTGGTGTTCGACACCCCGATCACCCTCGCCCCGGGCGCCACCGTCGCCGAGGCGCTCTCGCTGCTGCCCAAGCGCGCGCACGGCGCCCTCGTGGTCGTCGAGGACGGCAAGCCGGTCGGCGTGGTCACCGACTCCGACTGCCAGGGCGTGGACCGCTTCACCAGCCTCGCCGACATCATGTCCCGCGACCTGCTGCTGCTCGACGAGTCCATCGAGCCGCGCGCCGCCTTCGAGAAGCTCACCGAGGGGCACCGCAAGCTCGCCCCGGTGGTCGACGGCGAGGGCCGCCTGGTCGGCATCCTCACCCGCAAGGGCGCGCTGCGCGCCACCCTGTACACCCCGGCCGTGGACGCGGCCGGCAAGCTGCGGATCGCCGCCACCGTCGGCATCAACGGCGACGTCGCGGGCAAGGCCAAGGCCCTGATCGAGGCCGGTGCCGACGTGCTGGTGGTCGACACCGCGCACGGCCACCAGGAGTCCATGATCAGCGCACTGCGCGCGGTGCGCGGTCTGGACCCGCAGATCCCGATCGTGGCCGGCAACGTGGTCTCCGCCGCCGGTGTCCGCGACCTCGTCGAGGCGGGCGCCGACATCCTCAAGGTCGGCGTCGGCCCGGGCGCCATGTGCACCACCCGGATGATGACCGGCGTCGGCCGGCCGCAGTTCTCCGCCGTCCTGGAGTGCGCCGCCGAGGCGCGCCGGCTCGGCAAGCACGTGTGGGCGGACGGCGGCGTGCGGCACCCGCGCGACGTCGCGATGGCGCTGGCCGCCGGCGCCTCCAACGTGATGATCGGCTCCTGGTTCGCCGGGACGTACGAGTCCCCGGGCGACCTGCAGACCGCCGCCGACGGCCGCCAGTACAAGGAGAGCTTCGGCATGGCCTCGGCTCGCGCGGTCAGCAACCGCACCGCCCAGGACTCCTCGTACGACCGGGCCCGCAAGGGGCTGTTCGAGGAGGGCATCTCGCACTCCCGGATGTTCATCGACCCGGCCCGCCCGGGCGTCGAGGACCTGATCGACTCGATCATCGCCGGCGTGCGCAGCTCCTGCACCTACGCGGGCGCCAACAGCCTGGAGGAGTTCCACGAGAAGGCGATCGTGGGCGTCCAGAGCGCGGCAGGCTACGCCGAGGGCAAGCCGCTGCACTCCAGCTGGGCCTGATCGACCGCGGCCGCGGCGCAGACGCCCGCCGCCTCGGTGCCTGCTGCGTCGTTGCCCGGTCCACCACCGTCCGCTCCGCCACCGTCCGCTCCGGCGGATGATCCACCGGCCGGCCGGTTCCTCGCCTCGGGGAGCCGGCCGGCCGGCGCCGGTCCGGGGGCGTCCCGTCCGCCGCGCAGCCCCAGCGGGAGCAGCAGGGCACGGCCGAGCAGTCCGACCGAGCCGTCCAGCGCGGTGGCGAAGGCCCGGGCCGCGCCGGGCAGGTGCCGCAGCTCCCAGAGCGCCTCGACGGCGGACCAGGCCCCCTCGCGGGCGGTCTCGACCGACCAGGTGCCGAGCAGGTGGGTGAGCGGCTCGGCGTGCTCCAGCAGGTCGGGCCCGGGCATCAGCCGCTCCCGGACGGCCGTCTCCACCTCGGCCAGCACCCCGTTGATCCGGTGGTAGTCCTCCTCGACCGCGGCCGGTCCGCAGCCCCGGCGGCGGCAGGTGTCCACGACGGCCAGCGGCAGGTCGTGCTGGATGTGGGCGTTCATCCCGGCCAGGGCGAACTGCAGCGGGTGCACGCCCGGGTGGGCGCGCAGCGCGAACAGGGCCCGCCAGCAGGCGGGCGGCTCCTGCCCGGCCGCGTCGGCGGCCACGGCCCGCAGGTACCGCCGGGCGAACAGCACGTCCAGCTCGGCCATCGCCGCGGGGTCGGCGAAGTACCCGCCGGCGAGCCGGTCGCGGACCGCCGCCGTGACATCGAGGTAGAGCCGGTTGAAGACCGCCACGCCGTCGGCCTCGGGCAGCCCTGCCCCGATCGCCCGCAGTCGGCCGAGCACCTCCTCCACCGTGTCGGCCTCCGCGCGGGCGGACTCCTCCGTGGCCGTGCCGGTGGCCGTGGCCGTGGCTGTCCCTGTGCCGGTGGCCGCGTCGGCTGCCGTCATACGATCCACCGCCGTGTCGGGCATGTGCCACCCTCCGATGTCGATCGTGCACTGATCGCATCATCGTGACAGCGCGGCCCGGCGCCGCACGGGCACGGCGCGCCGGGGCCCGGCCGGGCGGCGCGCCTCAGCCCAGCTCGTACTCCAGGACGAAGGTGTGGGCGCCGGACTCGTCGACGGTCAGGTGGAACTCCCCGGCGATCCCGGACAGCTCGCCCGCGCCCGTGCCCGGCACCACGCGTATCGTCGTGGCGGTGGTGTCCCAGGCCGTGTGCTGGAGCACGAACGAGCCCTTGCGGCCGTCCAGTTCACCCGTCACGTGCTCCACCGCGACGTACGACGCCGGGCCGCCGGAGGGGCCTCCGACGGAGAGCATCCGCACCTCGCTCGTCCCGCTCAGCGCGCCCGTGAATGTCTTGGCGATCCGGATCCGCCCGAAGGACGCGCCCTCGCGCTCCTCCGTCTCCACCGGTTCGAACGCCGTCAGTTCGAACGACCCCTCGGCCTTGAACCCCATGGCACAGTCCCCTCGTCGATTGCGGAACACGTCCCGCCGGCGGGCTCCCCGCCGATCGCGTACCGAGCCTGGCACACGGCACTGACAATCGCGCCCGAGCGGCCGAAGCGTCCGAGCGCCCGAAGGGCCGGCGCCGCCCGGCACGCCGCCCGGTCACGGTTCCCAGCGCACCGCCAGCACCGCCGCGTCGTCGGCCAGCCCGGAGTCCCCGACCCAGCCGCCGACGTCCGTCAGCACGGCGTCCAGCACGTCCGCCGGGCTCCCGCCGTGCAGCCCGGGCAGCCGCTGGGCCAGCGGGTAGAACCGCCCGCCGGCGTCCCGGGCCTCCGACACGCCGTCGGTGTGCAGGAGCAGCAGGTCGCCCGGCTCCGGGTCGAAGTGCCGCGTCGGGTACTCCTCGCCGGTCAGCGAGAGCAGCCCCAGCGGCGGCGCCGGGAACGGGGGCTCCAGCTCGCTCACCCGGCCCGCCCGGCGCAGCAGCGGGGACGGGTGGCCGCAGTTCACCACCCGCACCGGCCCCCGGTCCGGCGCCACGTCGAGCAGCACCGCGGTGGCGAACCGGTCCCCGTCCGGGCGGGCCGTGAGCGCAGCGTCCAGCCGCTCCGCGAGCCGCCCGGGGTCGGGCTCGGTCCGCGCGGCCTCCCGGAACACCCCCAGGACGTCCGCGGCCGTCTCCACCGCGGGGAGCCCGTGCCCCTGGACGTCCCCGAGCAGGATCCGCACCCCGAAGCGGGTCTCCACCACGGCGTACAGGTCCCCGCCGATCCGCGCCTCGGCCGCGGCCGCGACGTAGCGCACCGCCACCCGCAGCGGCCCGATCCGCTCGGCCGGCGGCCGGAGCAGGGCCCGCTGCGCCGCCTCGGACACCGTCCGGACCTGGAACAGCTCCCGTTCGCGGGCCGCCACCAGGACGACGCTGGCGGCGCTGGCCAGTGTCGAGGCCAGCACCGTGACCGGCACGCTGATCCGGACGGAGAGCGGCAGCTGCGCGTTGGCCGACTCCAGCAGCCCGACCGCGAGCAGCGCCGCCGCGCCGACCAGCAGCGGCACCCGGGCCCGCCGGGTGGTGGCCCCGGCGAGGACGGGGGCCACCGCGAGCAGCGGCGCCAGGGTGGTCCCGGGGCCGATGGCCAGGGCGGCCACCACGGCGGCGACCAGCAGCAGGAGCGAGCCGTACAGCAGCATCCGGGTCCGTCGGGGCAGGTGCAGCGGCGGCACCCCGTCCGGGCCGTCGGCGGTCACGCGTCCTCCTGTGGTCCGTCGGAAGGTCCGACCGGGGTCCGGCAGACGGCCGGCGCGGGGCCGGCGGGGGTGGGCGGATGGTCGGCGGCCCCGGGGGTGCGGGGGCCACCGGTCCACTCTCCCCGCCCCGACCCGGGTCAGCACCTCGACCGGGTCCGGTCCGGCCCCGGCCGCGGACAGCGGCGGCGCCCCTGCCTGCGAACGGAGGCAACCCCGCGCCCGCGAACGGAGGCAGCCCCGCCCGCCGGACGGCGGCAGCGCCCCCACGGACGGCGGCAGCCCCGTGCGCACGAACGGCGGCGCCCCGCCCGCCGGACGCGGCCGCACCTCGCCCGCGGCTCCGGCGGGGCCGCGCACTACGCTGGGCCGGGAGATGAGACGCAAGAGCCGCCGCCCGGCCTCCCCCCTCCCGCAGCGCCACGGCGTGGACCCGGTGCACCTCCGGCTGCCGCCGGAAGGCCCCTGGCCGACCCTGCGCGACCACCTGGTCGAGCGGCTGCCCGCCGTCCCGGCCGCGCGGATCGACGCCGCGCTGCGCGACGGCGAGATCGTCGGCGAGCACGGCCCGCTCACCCCGGACGAACCGTTCCGCCCCGGTGCGCACCTGTGGTTCCACCGGGACCTCCCGCCGGAGGTGCGCGTCCCCTTCGACCTGGTCGTGCTGCACCGCGACGAGCACCTGGTGGTCGTGGACAAGCCGCACTTCCTGGCCACCACCCCGCGCGGCAGCCACGTCACCGAGACCGCGCTCTCCCGGCTGCGGCACGCCCTGGAGCTGCCCGAGCTCAGCCCCGCGCACCGCCTGGACCGGCTCACCGCCGGCCTGGCCATGTTCGTGGTCCGCCCCGAGGACCGCGGCGCGTACCAGACGTTGTTCCGCGACCGCCTGGTGCGCAAGGAGTACCGGGCGATCGCCCCGTACGACCCGGAGCTGAGCCTGCCGCGCACCGTGCGCAGCCACATCGTCAAGGAGCGCGGGGTGATCGCCGCACGGGAGATCGACGCGCCGCCGAACAGCGAGAGCCGGATCGACCTGCTGGAGCGCCGCGACGGCCTGGCCCGCTACCGGCTGCGCCCGCTCAGCGGACGCACGCACCAGCTGCGGCTGCACATGAGCGGCCTCGGACTGCCGATCCTCGGTGACCCGGTGTACCCGGTGGTGCTGCCGGAGACGGCCCCGGACGACTTCCGCCGCCCGCTGCAACTGCTCGCCTCGGCGGTCGAGTTCACCGACCCGCTGACCGGCCGCGAACGCCGCTTCGAGAGCCGCCGCACCCTGGCCGCCTGGACCGACCCGCAGGCGTGGGCCGAAGGCGCCGGCGTCGGGCCCGCCGGCGAGCCGGTCGGGGAGCCCGCCGGGCGGTCCGTCGGAGAGCCGTCCCGGGAGCCCGTCCGGAAGGCCGTCCGGGAGCCCGTCGGGGAGTCCTAGGACCGTCCGGCGGACTAGTCCCAACGTCCGACCCGGTCCCGGTCCCGGTGGCCGATCCGCCGCCCGCCCGGCGGCGGGATGGTTGCCGCATGAATGCCGCACAGCGCACCGCCGCACCGCACACCGCCCCCGTCGCCCTGGTCACCGGCGCCTCCCGGGGCCTCGGCCTGGCCCTCGCGCGCGCCCTCGCCGCCGACGGCTGGCAGCTGGTGATCACCGCCAGGGGCGCGGCCGGACTCGCCGCCGCCGAGGCGGACCTGGCCGCCGTCACCAAGGTCGTCGCGCTGCCCGGCAGCGTCGTCGACGACGACCACCGCGCCCGCCTCGCCGAGGCCGCCGAGCGCCTCGGCGGCGCGAGCCTGCTGGTCAACAACGCCGGCACGCTCAACGGCGCCGCCGCCCCCGGATCCGAGCCGCTGCCTCGGCTGGCCGACCACCCGCTGCCGGACCTGCTGGAGACCTTCGAGGTGAACGCGCTCGCCCCGATCGCCCTCACCCAGCTCGTCCTGCCCCAGCTGCGCGGGCACGCCGGCGCCGTCCTCAACATCAGCTCCGACGCCGCGGTGGAGGCCTACGCCGGCTGGGGCGGCTACGGCGCCAGCAAGGCCGCGCTCGACCTCGCCACCGCCGTCCTCGCCCGGGAGGAGCCGGAGCTGCGGGTCTGGGCGGTCGACCCGGGCAGCATGCGCACCCGGATGCTCCAGGAGGCGAGCCCGGGCGACGACATCTCCGGTGAGCCGCTGCCCGAGCAGGTGGTGCCGCTCCTGCTCGGCCTGCTCCGCGACCGCGCCCCGTCCGGTCGCTACCGGGCCGAGGACCTGGCCGTCCCGGTGGCGGACCCGGCCGTCCCGGCAGCCGACCGGGGTGGGCGATGACCGCGACCACCGACTTCGGCTCCGGGTCCGGCTCCGGGTTCGACGGGCTCGACGGGTTCGACTCCGGCCTCACCGTCCCGCCCGAGTTGTCCGCCCGGGCGCCGGCGGAGGCACGCGGCACGGCCCGGGACGGCGTGCGGATGCTGGTCGGCCGGCGTACCACCGGCGCCGTCGAGCACCACCTCTTCACCGACCTGCCCGAGGTGCTGCGCCCGGGGGACCTCCTGGTGGTCAACAACTCGGCGACCCTGCCGGCCGCGCTGCCCGGGCGGCTGCCCGACGGCACACCCGTCGCGGTGCACCTCTCCTCCGCCCAGCCGGACCGGCACGGCGCCCACCTGGTCGAGCTGCGCCGCGTCGTGCCCGGGCAGGCGGCGGCGTACTACCCGCCGGAGGAGTCCCCGGCCCGCGCGGGCCTGCGGGTCGCCCTGCCCGCGGGTGGTGCGGCGGCGCTGACCCGGGCCCTCACCGCCCGCCTCTGGTACGCCGAACTCGCCCTTCCTGCCCCGCTGTTGCCGTATCTGGCGGCGCACGGTCGGGCGATCCGCTACGGCTACGTGGACCGCGAGTGGCCGATCGACGCCTACCAGACGGTCTTCGCGACCGTCCCCGGCAGCAGCGAGATGCCCAGCGCGGCCCGCCCGTTCACCGCCGAGGTGGTGGCCCGGCTGGCCGCCCGGGGGGTGCTGGTCGCGCCGGTCACCCTGCACACCGGGGTGGCCTCGCCCGAGGCGCACGAGGCACCGTACGCCGAACGCTTCCACGTCCCCGCCGCCACCGCCCGCCTGGCCGGCCACGTCCGGGCCGGCGGGGGCCGGGTGATCGCCGTCGGGACCACCGTGGTCCGCGCCCTGGAGTCCGCCGCGGCAGCGGACGGCTCGCTCCGGGAGGCCGACGGCTGGACGGAGTTGGTGATCACCCCCGAGCGCGGTGTGCGCGCCGTCGACGGCCTGCTCACCGGCTGGCACGAACCGCGCGCCTCCCACCTCCTGATGCTCGCCGCCGTCGCCGGCCGCCCCCTCCTCGCCGCCTGCTACCGGGAGGCCGTCCGGCACCGCTACCTGTGGCACGAGTTCGGCGACGTCAACCTCCTGCTGCCGGACTGAGCCCGGCCCGGACCCGGCCCGGGCCTCGCTATGCCACGTAACGCCACGTCATGCCACGTCACGCCAGCAGGGTGCGGGCGACGTGGTCGGTGTCCAGGTACTCGCGGACGGCGGTGATCCGGCCGTCCTCGACGGTGAAGACGCCCAGGCAGTGGTTCTCGTACGGCTCGCCGTTCGCGGCCGTGCCGACGGTGGTCCACTCGGCGACCGCCTGCGGGCCGTCGGCGAGGACGTGGGTGAGGGTGATGACGGGCAGGCCGTCGGCGGCGAAGTAGTCGCCGATCCGGCCGAGGAAGTCGCCGAAGATCTCCTGCTTGCCGCGCCAGGTACGGGAGATGGCGAGCCGGCCCGGGTAGGTCCAGGTGGCGTCCTCGGCGAACAGGGCGATCGCGGCCTCGCGGTCGCCGGCCGCGATGAGGGTGACGTAGTCGGTGACGACGGTGCGGGCGTCGGGGTGCTGCACGGTGGCTCCTCTGGTCGGTCCGGTCGGGGCTGTCCCGCCGTGGCACCAGGTAACCGCCCGGGCCCGCCGACGGGCCAACAACCGTGGCGGCGGCCCGACAACCGTCCGTTGTTCATGCAGCCAACGAGGCCCCCGGAGGCAGCTCCAGCTCGAACCAGACCACCTTGCCGTCGGCGGTCCGGCGGCTGCCCCAGCGGTGCGCGAGCTCGTTGACCAGGTGGATGCCCCGGCCGCCCTCGTCCTCGGAGCGGGCGCGGCGGATCCGGGGCGTCTCGGCCTCCTGGTCGGCGACCTCGACGGTGAGCACCCGGTTGCAGAACAGCCGCAGCTGGGTGGGGGACCCGGCGTGCACCAGGGCGTTGGTGATCAGCTCGCTGGTGAGCAGTTCGGCCCAGTCGGCGAGCGCGCCGAGCCCCCAGGCCTCCAGCGTCTCGCGGGTGAAGCGGCGCGAGTGCGCGACCATCGCGCGGTCGCCGGTGAGCGGCAGGGTGGCGATCCGGTCAGCGCCGTGCGGGCGGACCTGCGCCATGATGACGGCGATGTCGTCCTCGCTGGTGCGGCCGGTGAGCCGGTTCAGCACGGCGTCGCAGGTCTGCTCCAGCGAACGCTGCCGGTCGGCGACCGTGCGGCGGAGCAACTGCAGGCCCTCGTCGAGGTCGCGGCCCCGGCGCTCGACCAGGCCGTCGGTGTAGAGCACCAGGATGCCCTCCTCGGGGAGGGTGAACTCGGCGCTCTCGAAAGGGACTCCGCCGACGCCCAACGGGGTGCCGGTGGGCAGCTCGATCAGCTGCGCCCGGCCCTCGGTGTCGGCGACCACGGGCGGCAGGTGCCCGGCGCTGGCCGCGGTGCAGCGGCGGTCCACCGGGTCGTAGACCACGCAGACGCAGGTGGCGAACTGCCCTTCGCCGACGGCCGTGGTGGCCTCGTCCAGCCGGTGCAGCACCCGCGCCGGGTCCAGGTCGAGCGTGATCAACGTCCGTGCCGCCGTCCGCAGTTGGCCCATGGTCGCGGCGGCCCTGATGCCGTGGCCCATGACGTCGCCGACGATCAGGGCGACCCGTCCGGAGGAGAGCGGCACCACGTCGAACCAGTCGCCGCCGACCTCGCTGACCACGCTGCTGGGCAGGTAGCGGTAGGCGATCTCCAGGCCGAGGGTGCGGTGCACCTCCTGCGGCAGCAGACTGCGCTGCAGCATCAGCGCGGTGTCCCGCTCCCGGCGGTAGAGCCGGCTGTTGTCGATCGCGAGCGCGGTGCGCGCGGCCAGCTCCTCGGCCAGCGAGCGGTCCGCCGGGCCGAACGGCGCCGGGTTGCGGGTCCGGACGAACTCCGCGCCGCCCAGCACGTGCCCGCGCGCCACCAGCGGCACCATCAGGTACGAGTGCAACCCGGCGTCCAGCCCCGGCTGCACCCGGTCGGGGGAGGCGACGATCCGGCGCAGCTCGTCCTCGGTCACCTCGGACACCAGGATCGAGCGGCGGGTGCGCAGGCTCTGCGCGTACAGCTTGGCGGACTGGGAGGTCTCGCCCACCTGGTCGGCGGCCTCCGTCATGTTGCCCTCGTCGGTCACCTCGCCGACCGCCACCGCGCGCATCAGCACCCGCCCCTCCGGCGGGACGGCCCCGGGCTCCTCGCCGCTGAGCACGGCGTCGCGCAGGTCCACGGTGACGAAGTCGGCGAAGCGCGGGATCACCACCTCCACCAACTCCTGGGCGGTGCGGTGCAGATCGAGCGTGGTGCCGATCCGGTTGCTGGCCTCGTTCAGCAGCGACAGCCGCTGCTGGGCGGCCCACGCCTCGTCCAGGGCCCGCTGCCGGGCGGCCGCCGCGTCGCGCTCGCGGGTGAACAGCAGCGCGTTGTCGATGGAGACGGCGGCCCGTACCGCCAACTCCCCGGCCAGCGCGAGGTCGTCGTCCCCGTACGGCCGCTCGACGAGGGTCCGGTAGAAGCCCGCGACACCGACCGGGGTGCCGCGCGCGATCAGCGGGACCACCATCAGCGAGCGCACGTTCTGCTCCCGGATGGCCGCGGTGCGCACCGGGTCCTCGGCGAACCAGGCCAGGCCCTCCTCGTCCATCCGCGGCACCAGCACCGGTTCGCGGTGCGCCAGGCTCCAGGCGTACGGCGAGCCGGACGGGAAGCGGTGCACGTTGCCGGTGCGGGCGATCGGCTGCAGGGTCGAGCCGTGCACCGAGTGGAAGGCCATCCGCCGCAGCAGCGCTGAACCGTCCGCCGGGGCGCGGGCCTCGCGCTCGCCGCGCACCAGGTCGTCCAAAACCTCCACCACCACCGTGTCGGCCAGCCTGGGCGTCGCCACCTCGGCCAACTCCTGCGCGGTCTGGGCGAGATCGAGCGTGGTGCCGATCCGGGTGGAGGCCACGTTGACCAGCGCGAGGCGTTCCTGCGCGGCCTTGGCCTCGCGCAGCGCCTGCTGGCGGGCCAGCACCGTCTGGTGCTGGCGCAGGTACAGCCGGGCGTTGTCGATCGCGACGGCGGCCCGCGAGGCCAGCTCGTCGCCGAGCGTGATGTCGGCCTCCGCGAAGGACTCGCGCTCACCGCGCCGCGAGTACACGACCATGCCGAGGGTGGTGCCGCGCGCCACCAGCGGGGTGATCCGCACCGTGCGCGGCCGGTCGCCGAGGAAGGCCTGCCGACGGCTCTCGTTGATGCCCTCGCTCAGCATCGGCAGTTCCCAGGACGGGATGACCACCGTCCGCCCGGTGGTCAGCGCGCGGGCGTACGGGGAGTCGGCCGGCACCTCGTAGACGGTGTCCACCGGCAGCGCGTCCGACGGGTAGAGCGGGTCCGCGGTGGCCAGCGCCAGCCGGCGCACCAACTGCGGAGCGTCCAGGGCGGGCGGCTCGACGTTGCGGCCGGCCACCAGCGCCTCCAGGGCGAACACCCCGCTGATGTCGGAGAGCCTGGGCACCATCGCGTCGGCCAGCTCCCGCGCGGTCTGCCGCAGGTCGAGGGTGGTGCCGATGGACGCGGTCGCGTCGACCAGCAGGGCCAGCCGTTCCTGGGCGCGGGCCGCCCGGGCGTCGGCCCGGAACCGCTCGGTGACGTCGATGACGGTCGAACTCACGCCGAGCACCCGCCCGCTGCGGTCCTCCAGGCGGAAGTAGGAGGCCGACCAGGCGTGGTCGTGCTGCGGGTCGCCCGGGGTCCGGCCGTGCGAGCGGGCGTCCACCACCGGCTCGCCGCTCTCCAGCACCCGGCGCATCACCGCCTCGGACTCCGCGCCGTTGATCCCGGGCAGTACCTCGCTGAGCCGGTGCCCCACGTGCTCCTCGGGGGACAGGCCGTTGGCCCGGGCCAGGGCCTCGTTCAGCCGGATGAACCGCAGCTCGGTGTCGTACACGGCCATGCCGACCGGGGCCTGCGTGAAGAAACCGTCCAGCACGGCGAGGTCCGCCTGGATCCGGCGCAGCGTGGTCACCTCGGAGGCCACCGCCAGCACCAGCGGCTCACCGCCGGGCCCGCGGATCGGGTGGGTGCGGAACTCCAGGTTCACCATGTGCCCGTCGCGGTGGCGCACCGGGAACACGCCGGTCCAGGCCCGGCCCGCGAGGATCCGCTGGAACAGCCGGAGGACCTCGGGCCGCTCCTCGTCGGTGGTCAGCAGCTTGGCCGCCTTCGTCCCGACCGCCTCTTCCACGGGGTGACCGAGCAGCGCCTCCGCGTCGCTGCTCCAGTGCAGGATCCGCCCGTCGGCGGCGATCAGCGCCGTGGCGATCGGAACCATCAGCAGGGCGTCCTGCCGCGGCTCCGCCCCGCGCTGCGCGTTGTCGTTCACCATGGCCAGAGAACCGTCCCAGAACCGTCCGGAGATCGTTCCCACCAGCCCTGCCATCTTCGCACGCGGCCCCGGGCGGCCGCTCACCGTGGCAGCAGGCGCTCCAGGTGGAACTCCTCCCAGCGCTCGGGCTCGGCCTTCAGCGACCGGACCAGGTACCGCCCGGGCGGCAGGTCGACGGTCAGGTACTCGCCGTTCTCCAGGGCGTCCGGGCCGTCGTGGAACACGTCGGTGAGCAGGTACCGCCCGGCGGTCAGCTCCAGGACCGGCCCGTCCTCCCACGTCCCCGACCGCAGCGCCTCGCGCACCAGCGGCCGGACGTCGTCCGAGCAGTCGAAGAGGAGAGGCCGGACGAACACCCGCTCCTCCGGCAGCCAGCCGATCGGCAGCGGCTCCCCGCCCAGCACCAGCACGGCCTCCCGCCCGGGCACCGGGTGGGCGGCGGCGTAGTCCCCGGCGGTCTCCACCACGGCCTCCTGGCAACCCTCCCAGCCCTCGACGGCCTCCTCGGCGAGCAGCACGAAGAGCCCCGAGTCGGTTCCGTCCAGCCAGCCCTGCGCCGCGGTGATCATGCGGGAATCCTCGCACGTCGGAGGGGGTGCGGGGGTCCCGCGGGGGCGCTCCGGCGGTCCCGCCGCGGGGTTCGAACCGGCCGCCGCGCCGACCGGGCCGCCGACGGGGCCGCCGACCGGGTGTCGGCGGCCCCGCTCACGGGCGGGTGCCCGGGAGCCCTCAGGAGTGCCCGGAGCCGTCGAACCGCACCTCCGGGTCGGCGGCGGTCGGCCCGTCGAGAAGCGGCTGCTCGATACCCTTCAGCTGCAGGTCGAAGAAGGCGCCGACGTACCGGCGGGTCAGCTCGATGGCGCGCAGGCCGGACAGCGTGGTGCCCGGGTCCTGGGGGAGGCCCAGCTTCTCCATGAACAGCGGGAAGTCGGTGAAGCTGCCGTGGTTGGAGCCGTCGACGGTCAGCCAGCGCTTCCAGCCGTCCAGGTTGGGCCAGCTCTGGACCCAGCTGCTGTCCTCGGCGCCGCCGGGCAACGGGTGCCCCATCATCAGGTACGGCTTGCCGCCGATCCCGGAGGCGGGCACCAGGACGTCCATGCTGCCGTCCAGGTCCGCCCCGGCCTGGATCCGGTCGTCGGTGAGCAGGGCCGGGACGGTGGCCGCGCCGCCCGCCGAGTGCCCGGCCATGCCGATCCGGTCGCGGTCGATCATGCGGGCGTAGCGCCAGGCCGGGTGCGGGCGGTCGGTCAGGCGGTCGAGGACGAAGGACACGTCCTTCGCGCGGCTCTCGTCGACCTTCGACCAGTCCTTGGGGCGGCCGCACATCACGCAGGGCAGTGTCTGCCCGTCCGGGAAGGTCGTGCCGGTGTTCTCGTAGGTGTGGTCGATCAGCGCGACGACGTACCCGCGGCTGGTCAGGTCCTCGGCGAGGCCGGTCAGCGAGGTCCGCGGCATGGTGAAGCCGGGCGACAGCACGATGAGCGGGTAGTGACCGCCCTGCGGACGCGCGCCGGACTCCGCCCACGTCCGGGCGCCGGTGAGCGCCTCGGTCGGGATGGTGTTGCCCGGCACCTTGGTGTCCAGCAGGGCACGGGCGGCACCGTCGGTCATGTACGGCGTCGGGCTGCCCGTCCCGGCGTGTGCGGGGTAGTACAGCGAGACCATCAGCTGGCGCGGACCGGCGGAGGGCACCCACGGGTCCGGACGGTTCTGGTCCACCAGGTGCAGGACCTCCTGCCCGACCGCGTACGGCCCGGTCGGGCGCGGGAGCTCGATGTGGACGGCGGCCGGGGTGGTGGTCGGAGCGGTGGCGGTCCCGGCTGGGGCCGGGGCGGTGGGCGCGGCCAGGGCCGGCACGGCGGCGGCCACGGACAGCGGCAGCGCGAGCAGCAGGGCTGCCGCGGCGGCAGTGGTGCGAAGTCGGCTCATGTCGGCGACGGTAGGCTGCCGGCAAGGGAATTGACGTCCACTCAGCGGCGTACTGATCCCCTCCGGGAGGAGCCCTTCGCGTCCCCTAGGGGGCCGCAGCCCGGAGTTCCTCCAGGAAGTCCGCCGCCGCTCGGGCGTTGGGTGCCGGGAAGGTGAGCGGCAGGCCGGCCGAGTGCGTCCGGATCTCCAGCTCTCCGAGGTCGGACGCGCGGGCCGACTCCACCTCCGCCCAGCGGTAGGCCTCCGTCGCCGCGAGCGGGTGCGGCGGCCGGTGCACCAGGCCGCCGGCCGTCACCGTCAGTCGCCCTCGCGCGAACCGGACGCTCCCCTCGGTGCCCAGCGACTCGTGCAGCACGGCCCGCAGCCCGGGGGAGAGGCGCACCTCCAGTTCCCGGAACAACCGGCCCAGCCCGCGCAGGTGCTCCAGCACCACCGGCTCGTCCGCGCCGGCCGGCCATATTCGCCCCTGCTCGCGGACCCCGCGCCGCGCGCCGGGGGTGTACTCGGTGGCCTCCACCGCGTTCCACGGCAGCGTGCGCTCGCCGCCGTCCGCCGCGACGAGCACCAGCCCGCCCTCGTGGACGCGCACCGCCCGCGGCCCGGCCACCGGCCGCAGCCATCCGAAGGCGCTCGCCGCCACCACCGCGACGGCCCCCACCACGGGCGCGGGCCACCACTGCCCGAGCGCCAGGCAGGCCACCACCGCGCCGACGGCCGCGCAGACGTCCACCCATGCCCGCGCCCGCCGAGGGACCGGCCGGAAACGCCGGTGCACCCGCACCACCGGGCCGAGCCGGTCGCCCGGCCCGCCGAGCCCGGTCGGCTCGGCCGCTCCGGCCTGCACGACCGGGCGGACCGCCCGCCCCCGCGTGGGCGACCACACCACCGCCACGTCGGCCCCTTTCTCTCGGCGGCCTCCCGTCGGAACCGCATCTGCCGGATCACCAGCATCGACCGTCCGCCGTACCCGGCAACAGTGCCAATCAGCAGGTTTTGGCCTGAAACGACCCCGTCATCATCGCCTCCCGCCCGGAGCCCACCGCGACCGGGGGTGCACATCGGCAGGGGTCTCCGTCCGGCGCCGGGTGAACCTCCGTGGGCGGCGCCGGATCGGGACGGGCCGTCCATCCGGCGGTCGGGCCCCGCGGGCCGGACACCGGGGTCAGGCGGACCGGCCGGCGGGAGCGACGCGGCCGTTCGTCGTCCGCCCCGCTGATCCCGGGCCGCCGTCCACGCTCCCGAGCGGCCCGCGCCCGCCCGCCCCCGTCACCCCGTCGTCGCGAAGTCCTGCTGCAGCCTGCGCAGCAGCGCCGTGCCCGCCGGGTCGGCCGACCGGCGGGTGTTGGCCAGCACCACCACCCCCACCTGCTTCTCCGGGTCGAAGGCCACGAACGAACGGAAGCCGCCCGTACCGCCGTTGTGCCAGATCTGCAGGTGGCCGCCCTGCTGGGAGTGCAGCCGGTGGCCGAGCCAGCCCAGGTGCATCCAGGCGAACGGGTTGACCCGGTGCCTGGTCTCCCGGGTGAGCGTGATCGCGGGCGCCAGCGGCGCGTCGGGCTCGCGCTCGGCGGTCAGCTGGGCCCGCAGCAGCACCGCGAGGTCGGCGGCGGTCGACCGCAGCCCGCCCATGCCCGGCACGGCCGCCAGATCCCAGTACGGCACCGGCCGTCCGCCCGTCGTGTGCCCGTGCGCGAGCCGCCCGGAGCGCTCGGCGTCCGACCGCACGTGGGTGTCCGTCAGTCCCAGCGGTTCGCAGACCTCGCGCGCCACCAGCTCCTCGTACCCGGTGCCGGCCCGGTGCGCGAGGGCCAGGCCGAGTAGCCCGGCGCCGAGGTTGGAGTAGCGGAAGCTGTGTCCGGGTGCGGCCCGCAGGCGGGTCCGGGCGAGTCCGTCCAGCACGTACTCGGCCGTGCAACCGGCGTACGGATCCGGCTCGTTGGGCCTGAGCAGGGCCTTCGACAGCATGCCCCGGGGCAGCCGGGGGAGCCCCGCGGTGTGGGTGGCCAGGTGCCGCAGGGTGATCGGGCGGCCGCCCCGGCCGGGGACGACGACCCGGCTGCCGCCGCGCGCGTCGGCGAGCACCTCGGCGAGCGGTTCGTCGAGCCGCACCGCGTCGTCGAGCGCCAGCCGCGCGAGCACGAGCGAGGTGAACACCTTGGTGACGGAGCCGATTTCGAAGACGGTGTCCGGCCCCGGCGTGCTTCCACCGGGCCCCGTCCGCCCGGCACCGCGGATCTCCGTGTCACCGCCGGCCAGCCCGGCGACCACCGCGCCGACGTGCCGGTCCGCGAGCCGATCGACCGTCTGCTGCACGACGCGCGCGAGTTCGTTCATGGCAGTGAGCCTAGGCGGGCCGACCTGCCGGATCGTCAGCCCCGGAAACGATTTCGGCCGCCCCCGATGATCCTCCGGGTGTACGTCCGGCCGCGTTCCGCACGCTAGGAGCCCGCGCGGCGGGACCCGTGCGGCGCGCCTCGGCACCTGACGGCACCTCACCGCACACCGCGGCACCTCACGGCGCACCTCCGCACGGCGCTCATCCGGCCGGTGCCGCCAGAGCCGCCCGCAACCGGGCCGCGACCTCCGCCGCCCCCGCCTCGTCCGGGTACTTCCCCCGCGGCCAGAAGAACCCGCGCAGCCCGTCCTTCGGATTGCGCGGCACCACGTGGACGTGCAGGTGGGGCACCGACTGGCTGATCCGGTTGTTCGCCGCCACGAAGCTGCCCGCCGCGCCCAGCCCGCGCTCGACGGCCGCGGCCACCCGCTGGACGCGCAGGAAGAACGGCCCCACCTCGTCCGCCGGCAGGTCCGCCAGGGTCCGGTGGTGGGCGCGCGGCACGACCAGGACGTGGCCGGGGAACAGCGGCCGGCGGTCCAGGAAGGCGACCGCCGCCTCGTCGTCCAGCACCCGGTGCGCGGGCTCCGCGCCCGCCACCACCGCACAGAAGACGCAGTCCATCCGTCCATTCAAGCCACCGGCGGTCCCCCCGGCACCCCGGCAAACCCCCGCGGCCGCGCCTTCACCCGACCGGGTGCCGACCGGGTGCGCCCGCCCCGCGGCCGGGCGCACGGTGCTGCAGGGGGCCGATCAGCGCGCGTCCCGCGCGCCCCACGAGGAGGTACCCGGATGTCGGGCAAGTTCGAGGTCTACGAGGACTCCGGTGGCAAGTACCGGTTCCGGCTCAAGGCGGGCAACGGCGAGATCGTCGCCACCGGCCAGGGCTACGCCAGCAAGGAGGCCGCCCACAAGGGCGTCGACGCCGTCCAACGGGCCGCCGACGGCGCGGCCGTGGTGGACGTCCCCAAGGCCGCCTGAGCGCACGGAGCGCGGAGCGCGGCGCACGGAGCCCGGCGGGCGCGGGCACACCCGCCCACCGGGCACGTCGCCCCCCCGGCACCCCCAACGCTCCCGGCACCCCCACCCGCCGCAACGCGGCCGGACCTCACTCGTACCGGTACAGCAACGCCTCCCGCTCGTTCTGCTCGATCATCGCGATGGTCAGCGACTCGTCCCGCAGGTGCGAGAGCGTGATCTCCGCCGAGGTCGGCTGGGCGTCCTCGGCCAGCCAGTTCTCCGGCTTCCACGCCGAGGCGCGCAGGAGCGACTTCGGGCAGTGCGCGTACACCTCCTCCACCGCGACGACGATCGCGCTGCGCGGCGGCTTGCCGACGGCGGTCAGCTGGCGCAGCAGCTCCGGGTCGGTGGAGACGCAGGCCCGACCGTTCACCCGCAGCGTGGTGTCCCGGCCCGGGACGACGAAGAGCAGGCCGACCCGGCCGGTCTCCAGGATGTTGTGCAGGGTGTCCAACCGCTTGTTGCCGGTGGCGTCCGGGATGGCCAGGGTGTACTCGTCGAGCACCGAGACCACTCCGGCCGGCCCGCCGCGCGGGGAGACGTCGCACCGCCCGGCGGCGTCGGCGCTGGCGACGAAGACCAGCGGGGAGCAGGCGATCAGGCGCTGCGCGACCTCGTGCAGGTGGTCGACCTGCTTGCGGCGCGCGTGGTCGCCGGGCTGCTCGTAGATCTCGCGCAGCTGGGCGGCGTCGCTGAGGGCCCCCGCGCGGAGGGCCTCGAACAGGCCGCCCGGCCGGTCCGGACTGGTGCTTGACGGAACGACAGCTTCCGGTGTGGTGGTCATACCGGGAATGTAGTGCAGGCCCTGTGGCGCGCCAGTGGCAGATCGTTCCGGAACCCCCGGCCGAAGCTCGGCTCCACCCCTCGCCACCAGCGGTTTTACGCCCATAATGGGGCCAGGGACTCCAGCCAGCCGGAGGTGGTGGTCGTGATCGTCAGAATCTGGGCCGGGCAGGTGCTCGCCGGTCGCATCGAGGAGTTCTGCGCTCACCTGACCGCCCAGGTGATCCCGCAGCTGGGGCGGACGGACGGCTGCCTCGGCGGCGAACTGCTGCGCTCGGTGTCGGAGGAGAACGGGCACCGCGTGCTGGTGGTCAGTCGCTGGCGGGACGAGGACGCCCTGCGCGGGTACGCCGGGCCGATGTGGCGGATCCGGCCGGTGTGGTCGGAGGGCGAGCTGCGCTACCTCGCCCACCCTCCGGAGGTCACCCACTTCCTGCAGATCGGCACGCCCGCCACGCTCTGAACCGCGCGAAGCCCGAACCGCCCGAAGCGGAGACCCGGGCTCACACCGACAACGGCACCGGGTGGATCTCGTCCGCCGGGTGACCGGTACGGCTGTGCACCCGCTGCACGGCCTCCTTGGAGGGCGCGTCGGAGAGGCAGTACACCGTGCCCGACTCCGGGTCCGCCCACGCCTGCTCGAACTGGACGCCCTCGTCGCCCTGGGCCGCCAGGTCGGCCGCATGGGCCTGCCTGAGCTGCTCGGCCGTGATCCCGGCCATCCCGTGGTGGACATCCATGAACTTCGCCATGTCCCTCGCCTCCGTTGCCTCGGTGCGTCACCGGCAGGGCTCCCACCTCAAGCCTCACCCCCGCCGCCCGCCTCCGCCACCAGACCGGCCCCGGCCCCGACGCGGCCCGCTCCACGAGGCCCGCCCACAGCGCGTAGCACCCCGACGCGCATTCCCCGCAAGTCCGTGAAACAGACCACAGCGGAAGGCACTCCCTGGCCTTGCGTCGGCCGTGGCAGAATGACCGCAACAGCAGTGACGTTCAGCGCACTCCGGGGTCGGTGAAAATCCGAACCGGCGGTTACAGTCCGCGACCCGTCCGCAGCCAGCGGCCGGTTGACCAGGTGAAATTCCTGGACCGACGGTTAAAGTCCGGATGGGAGGCGTGCGCGGGCGGACGAAGAGCAGTACCCGTGGTCCGTCGTTACCGGACCGGACCGCGGTCAGGTGTACGGCGGGAGCGGTGTCTCCCGGGCCGGGCGAGCGATCTCCCGGCGGCCTCGGCATCCCGGCGACGGGTCGTGCCGCGGGTTCGCGCACCGGTGCCCGTCCGTGTCATCTCCCATGCCGCCCCGGAGTCCGCGCCCCAAGCGCGAGGAGAACCCGGGTGTTCACCGGCATCATCGAAGAGCTCGGCGAGGTCGTGTCGATCGAGGAGATCGGCGACTCCTCGCGGATCCGCCTGCGCGGCCCGGTGGTCTGTGCGGACGCGGGCCACGGTGACTCCATCGCGGTCAACGGCGTCTGCCTGACGGTCGTCGACAGCCCGGAGGAACTGGCCGCGGGCACCGGTGAGTTCAGCGCCGACGTGATGGCCGAGACGCTGCACCGCTCCAGCCTCGGCGAGCTGAAGCCCGGCTCCCGGGTCAACCTGGAGCGCGCCATGGCGCTCGGTGCCCGCCTCGGCGGCCACCTCGTGCAGGGCCATGTCGACGCCACCGGGCGGCTGTTGAGCCGCGAGCCCGGCGAGCGCGACGCGAACGGCGAACTGCGCTGGGAGGTCCTGCGGTTCTCGCTGCCCGACACCATCTCCCGCTACCTGGTGGAGAAGGGCTCGATCACGGTCGACGGCGTAAGCCTCACCGTGGTGGAGGCCGCCCGGGACAGCTTCACCGTGAGCCTCATCCCGGCCACCCTCGCGCTGACCACGCTCGGCGCCAAGACCGTCGGCGAGAGCGTCAACCTGGAGGTGGACGTGCTGGCCAAGTACGTCGAGCGCCTGCTGGAGTCCCGCACCCTGCCCAACCTGCCGAACCTGCCCGGCCTGTCCGGCCCGCAGGGCGCGTCGACCGACGAGACCCCGGAGGAGTCCCGGTGAGCTGGCTCAGTGGAGAGGCGTTCACCGTTCTCGGTGAGCACGTGAAGTGGGCCGACATGATCGGCAACCTGCTCGGTTTCGGCGGCCTCGCGCTCGGCTGGCGCCGTTCGGTGTGGAGCTGGCCGGTCCAGCTGCTGTCCGGCGTGGTGCTGATCAGCGCCTACCTCGGGGGCCACGTCCCCGGCCTGATCGGCAAGCAGCTGATCGTGATCGCCACCGCCGCCTGGGGCTGGGCGCAGTGGCGGCGGGGCCGCCGGGACACCGGCACGATCGCCGTACGGTTCGCCACCTGGCCCGAGCGGGCCGCCCTGGTGGCGGGCACCGCGGCCGGGACCATCGCGCTGGCCCTGCTGTTCACCTCCTTCCCCAGCCTGTCCTGGAGCCCGTGGTCGGACGCCTACATCTTCGTGGGCACGCTGGCCGCGATGGTCGCCCAGGCCCGCGGCTGGCTGGAGTTCTGGTTCGCCTGGATCGCGGTCGACGTGGTCGGCGTCCCGCTCGCCTTCAACAGCGGCTACTCCTTCTCCGGCCTCACCTACTCCGTCTACTTCGTCCTGGTGCTGCTCGGCCTGCGCTCCTGGTGGCTGAGCACCCGTGAGCCGCGCACCGAGTCCGCCACCGTCCCGCAGGGAGCCACGGCATGACCGAGAACCAGTCCGACAAGGGCACCGCCGGGGTCGAGCTCGTGCTCGACCCGGTCGAGCGGGCGATCGCCGACATCGCCCTCGGCCGTGCCGTGATCGTGGTCGACGACGAGGACCGCGAGAACGAGGGCGACATCGTCTTCGCCGCCTCCGCGGCCACCCCCGAGCTGATGGCCTTCACCATCCGCTACAGCTCCGGCGTGATCTGCGCCCCGATGACCGGCGAGGAGCTGGACCGCCTCAAGCTCCCGCCGATGACCCACGTCAACGAGGACCGCAAGGGCACCGCGTACACCGTCTCGGTGGACGCCCGCGACGGGGTCGACACCGGGATCTCCGCCGCCGACCGCGCCCGCACCGTCCGGCTGCTGTCCTCCGCCGGCACCGAGCCCGGCGACCTCACCCGCCCCGGGCACGTCTTCCCGCTGCGCGCCGTCGAGGGCGGCGTGCTGGTCCGCCCCGGCCACACCGAGGCCGCCGTCGACCTGGCCCGGCTGGCCGGGCTGCCGCCGGCGGGCGCGATCGCCGAGGTCGTCAACGACGACGGCACCATGGCCCGGCTGCCCGAGCTGGTCGCCTTCGCCCGCGAGCACGGCCTCGCGATCATCTCCATCGAGGACCTGATCGCCTACCGCCGCCGCACCGAGCTGCACGTCGACCGGGCCGCCGTAACCGCCCTGCCCACCGTGCACGGCGAGTTCACCGCCGTCGGCTACAAGGGCACCCTCGACGGCGTCGAGCACATCGCGCTGGTGGCCGGCGGCCTGGACGCCGACGGACGGCTGCCGGACGGCGAGGACGTCCTGGTGCGGGTCCACTCCGAGTGCCTGACCGGCGACGTGCTCGGCTCGCTGCGCTGCGACTGCGGCCCGCAGTTGGAGGCCTCGCTGCAGCGGGTCGCCGAGGCCGGCCGCGGCGTGGTGCTCTACCTGCGCGGGCACGAGGGGCGGGGGATCGGCCTGGCCCACAAGCTGCGCGCGTACGAGCTGCAGGAGCAGGGGCGCGACACCGTCGACGCCAACCTGGACCTCGGCCTGCCCGCCGACGCCCGCGACTACAGCATCGCGGCACAGATGCTGGTGGACCTCGGCGTCCGCTCGCTCACCCTGCTCACCAACAACCCGCAGAAGCTGACCGCGCTCACCGAGCACGGCCTGAAGGTCAAGGGGCGCGAGGCGGTCGAGATCGCGCCCGGCGAGCACAACCTGCGCTACCTGCAGACCAAGCGCGACCGGATGGGCCACGACCTGCCCGGCCTCGGCTCCTGAACCCACCCCACCCGAACGCCCCACCCGCACGCCCCACACGACAGATCGGACGAAGAACATGAGCGGCCACGGAGCCCCCGAGCTGACCATCGAAGGCGCCGCCGACCTCAAGGTCGCCGTCGTCGCCGCCCAGTGGCACGACGTGGTGATGAACGGCCTGCTGGACGGCGCCCACCGCGCGCTCAAGGAGCTGGGCATCGCCGAGCCGACCGTGCTGCGCGTCCCCGGCACCTTCGAACTGCCGGTCGCCGCCAAGCGCCTCGCCGAGCGCGGCTACGACGCCGTCGTCGCCCTCGGCGTGGTCGTCCGCGGCGGCACCCCGCACTTCGACTACGTCTGCCAGGCGGCCACCACCGGCCTGACCCAGGTCAGCGTCGACACCGGAATCCCGGTCGGCTTCGGCGTGCTGACCTGCGACAACGAGGAGCAGGCGCTCGACCGCGCCGGGCTGCCGGGCTCCGCCGAGGACAAGGGACACGAGGCCGTCACCGCCGCCGTCGCCACCGCCGCGGTGCTGCGCGCCGCGCTCTGAGTACCCGCCCGTACGGTCCCGGACCGTGGACGTCCACCGGACTGTCCACGGTCCGGGACCGTTTACCGTCCGCTCGCCCGCACGCCGTATGGTGGGCCCATCATGGCTTCGAAGACATTCGAGGAGCTCTTCGCCGAGCTCCAGCAGAAGGCCGCCACCGGCGACCCCTCGTCCTCCCGCACCGCGCAGCTCGTCCAGCAGGGCGTCCATGCGATCGGCAAGAAGGTCGTCGAGGAGGCCGCCGAGGTCTGGATGGCCGCCGAGTTCCAGTCGGACGAGCAGACGGCGGAGGAGATCTCCCAGCTCCTCTACCACCTTCAGGTGATGATGATCGCCCGCGGGCTGACGCTCGACGACGTCTACAAGTACCTCTAGACGACCGTCTGCACGTACCCCTCGAAGACGTCGACACGTACCCCCCGAACCGGTCCGTACCGCACACCCCTCCCAACAGTTAAGGAAGCAACCTCCCATGCTGCGCATCGCCGTCCCCAACAAGGGTTCTCTCTCGGGTCCCGCGGCGGAGATGCTCCATGAGGCCGGTTACCGGCAGCGGAAGGATCCCAAGGAGCTCGTCCTCGTCGACCCGAACAACGAGGTCGAGTTCTTCTTCCTCCGCCCGCGCGACATCGCTGTCTACGTCGGCTCCGGCCGCCTGGACGTCGGCATCACCGGCCGCGACCTGCTGCTGGACTCGCACTCCAACGCCGAGGAGGTGCTCGCCCTCGGCTTCGCCGGGTCGACCTTCCGCTTCGCGCGCCCCGAGGGCGTGGCGGTCGAGGACGTCAAGGGCCTGGAGGGCCTGCGGATCGCGACCTCGTACACCGGCCTGGTCGAGCAGCACCTCGCCGACCACGGCGTGAAGGCGACGGTCACCAAGCTGGACGGCGCGGTCGAGACCGCGGTGCAGCTGGGCGTCGCCGACGTGATCGCCGACGTGGTGGAGACCGGCACCAGCCTGCGCAACGCGGGCCTGGAGGTGTTCGGCGAGCCGATCCTGATCTCGGACGCCGTGGTGATCCGCCCCAAGGGCGCGGGCGAGGACTCGCGGGTGGAGCAGTTCCTGCGCCGCCTCCAGGGCGTGCTGGTGGCCCGCCGCTACGTGCTGATGGACTACGACATCCGCGCCGAGAACGTCAGCGCCGCCGTGGCGCTCACCCCCGGTCTGGAGTCGCCGACCGTCTCCCCGCTGCACACCGAGGGCTGGGTCGCGGTCCGCTCGATGGTGCTCCGCAAGGAGGCCCAGCGGATCATGGACGACCTGTGGGGCATCGGCGCCCGGGCCATCCTGGTCACCAACATCCACGCCTGCCGCCTCTGACCCGCTCGCACACTCGCGGGCAGTGTCGATTGACCCGCTCGCACACTCGCGGGCAGTGTCGATTGACCCGCTCGCACACTCGCGGGCAGTGTCGATTGACCCGCTCGCACACTCGCGGGTAAAGAACGCTTCAATGGGGCGGGGACGCCGGTCGGCGCCCCCGCCCCCTCGCGCTGTCGCCACCAGAACCACCCCGGAGACCCACGTGTCCACGCCGCCCGTCGAGTTCCCCGTCACCTGGGCGCCGCGCCGCACCCGCGTCGTGCTGCTGCCGGTCTGCGTCCTGCTGGTGGTGCTGTTCGCGGTGCTGGCCGTGCTGCTCCCGGAGAACTGGCAGTTCAACGACCGGATCATGATGGTGGCCAGCGGTGTGCTGTTCGCCGCCGTCGGCCTGATGCTGGCCCGCCCCCGGGTGAGCGCCGACGCGGACGGCGTGACGGTGGTCAACTTCGTGCGCACGCGCCGGCTCGCCTGGGCCGAGATCGTCCGGGTCAACTTCCGCCAGGGCGACCCGTGGGCCACCCTCGACCTCGCCGACGGCACCTCGCTCGCCGCAGTCGGCATCCAGCCCGGTGTCGGCAAGGCGCAGGCGATCGCGGACGCCCGCGCGCTGCGCGACCTCGTCGAGCACTACGCCGCGGTCTGAGCCCGCCGGCACTCGCCGCCACCCGCCGGAATCCGTGGCCCTGCGACCTGCGGTTCCGGGGCTCGGCGGGTCCGAACACCCTTCCTACGCCCGTCCGGCTATGGTCTACGCTGGTAAAAGCAGGGCAAAGTTCGCCCTGCGCTGAAGCGAGCGCGAGAAGCGCCGCCCGTACCGACCTGAGGAGTGACACTCCCCCTCGATGGACGATCCGTCCGGTAGTACCTGCGCCGCCTCACTTCCGATCGCCGGAAGGCAGGCGGCACTGTGATCACCGCCTGGCTGCTGTTGTTCGCAGCCGTTCTCCTGATCCTCGCCAACGGCCTGTTCGTGGCCGCCGAGTTCGCCTTCGTGACCGTCGAGCGCGGGGCGGTGGAACGCTCCGCGAAGGCGGGTGACGTCCAGTCCCGCCGGGTCTCCAGGGCTCTGCGGCACCTCTCCTTCGAGCTCTCCGGCGCCCAGCTCGGCATCACCGTCACCTCGCTGGTGGTCGGCATGCTCGCCGAGCCGGCCCTGTCGACGCTGCTCGCACCCGTGATGTCCGGCCTCGGCGTGCCCGACGCGGCCGCCCGCGGCGTCGCCGTGGTCGTCGGCATGGTGCTGGCCACCGTCGTCCAGATGGTGGTCGGCGAGCTGGTTCCGAAGAACTGGGCGATCTCCCGCCCGCTGCAGGTGGCCCGCGCGGTGGCCGCCCCGCACATGGCCTTCTCCTTCGTCTGCCGCCCGCTGATCAGCTTCCTCAACGGCGCCGCCGACCGTACGGTCCGCGCCTTCGGCGTCGAGCCGCAGGAGGAGCTGGGCCACGCCCGGACCCCGGCCGAGCTGGTCTCGCTGGCCCGGCACTCGGCCAGGGCCGGGGCGATAGACGAGGAGTCGGCGACGCTGTTCGTCCGCACCCTGGGCCTGGGCGAGCTGACCGCCGAGTCCGTGATGACCCCGCGGGTCGACGTGTCCGCGCTCCAGCGCGACGCCACCGCCTCCGACGTCGTCAACCTCACCCGGGCCACCGGCCTGTCCCGCTTCCCGGTCTACGCCGACAGCCTGGACGAGGTCACCGGCATCGTGACGCTCAAGGACGCGCTCGCCGTTCCGGCCGCCCAGCGCGGCCTGGTGCGGGTCGCCGAGCTGTCCTCGCCGCCGCTGCTGGTGCCCGAGACCCTGCCCGCCGAGACGCTGCTGGAGCGGCTGCGCCGGCTCCAGCCGATGGCCATCGTGGTCGACGAGTACGGCGGCACCGCCGGCGTCGTGACCGTCGAGGACATCGTGGAGGAGATCGTCGGCGAGGTGCAGGACGAGCACGACCCCGACGACCACCCCGACCTGTTCGCGCTGCCGCCCGTCAACGGCCTGCCGGTCTGGGAGGCCGACGGCCGCGCCCGGATCGACCAGCTGGAGGGCATCGGCCTGAACGCCCCGGACGGCCCGTACGAGACGCTGGCCGGCCTGGTCGCCGACCTGCTCGGCAAGCTCCCCGAGGTGGGCGAGCAGGCCGAGCTGCCCGGCTGGCGGTTCACCGTGACCGGTGTCGACCGCCACCGCACCAGCCGGGTCCGGGTGGAGCGCACCGTCGCGCCCGCGTCGTTCGGCGAGGACGGGGAGGACATCCGATGACGGTGCTCCAACTGGCCGTCGCACTCCTGCTCCTGCTCGGCAACGCCTTCTTCGTCGGCGCCGAGTTCGCCGTGGTGTCCGTGCGCCGCAGCCAGATCGAGCCGCTCGCGGAGGCCGGGCACAAGCGCGCCCGCACCGTGCTGCACGCGCTGTCCAACGTCTCCGCGATGCTGGCCGCCGCCCAGCTCGGCATCACCGTCTGCTCGCTGGGCCTCGGTGCGCTCGCCGAGCCGACCATCGCCTCCCTGTTGGAGGGCCCCTTCCACGCGCTCGGCGTGCCGGCCGGCCTGATGCACCCGCTCTCGTACGGGATCTCGCTCGCCGTCGTGGTGTTCCTGCACATGGTGATGGGCGAGATGGTGCCGAAGAACATGGCCATGGCCGGCCCGGAGAAGGCCGCGCTGTGGCTCGGACCGCCGCTGGACCGGCTGGCCCGCTGGCTCACCCCGGTGATCCGGATGCTGAACGCCTTCGCCAACGGCATCCTGAGGCTGTTCCGGGTCGACGCCAAGGACGAGGTCGAGTCGGTCTTCACCACCGAGCAGCTGATGTACCTGCTGGCCGACTCGCGGGACGCCGGACTGCTCGACGAGGAGCGCCAGGAGCGTCTGGAGGACGCCCTGGAGCTGGGCCGCCGCCCGGTCACCGAGGTGCTGCTCAAGCCCGAGCAGCTGGTCACCGTGGACACCAAGGCGACCGCCGCCGAGGTCGAGGAGCTCGCCCTGCGCACCGGCTTCTCGCGCTTCCCGGTCACCGACGGCGACCCGGCCGGCCACGGCTACCTCGGGTACCTGCACCTCAAGGACATCCTCGACGTGGACGACCCGTCGGCGCCCGTCCCGGCCCGCCTGTGGCGGCCGATCACGGTGCTGCGCGGCGGCCTCCCGCTGGACGACGCCCTCGGCGCGATGCGCCGCGCGGCCTGCCACCTGGCCGCGGTGCTGGACCAGGACGGCCGCACGCTCGGTGTGGTCATGCTGGAGGACGTCCTGGAGGAGCTGATCGGCGAGATGCACGACCCGGACCACCGCGCCACCGCCTAGCCACTTCCCGGCTCCTGGCCCCCGGCCACCCCCCCCGCCCCCCGCAGCCCGGCCCCCGGCCCCCGGTTCCCGACATCGGGAGCCGGGGCCCCGGCGTTCCCGGGTTCGCCGAGGGCGTGTCCGCTCCCGGCGATTCTGCCCAGAGCATGCAGCCGTTCCGTGCCGGCCACCCCCGGGGGAGAGTGGTCGGCATGAGACTTCTCCTGCTGGGTGGAACCAGGTTCGTCGGACGGGTCGTCGCCGAGGAGGCGCTGGCCCGGGGCTGGGAGGTGACGGCCCTCAATCGCGGCACGCAGCCCGCACCCGAGGGCGTCCGGGTGCTGAAGGGCGACCGCACGGCCGAGGACGGGCTCGCGGCGCTCGGCGCGGGGGAGTGGGACGCGGTGGTGGACACCTGGTCCTGGGCCCCGGCCGCGGTGCGCGACAGCGCCCGGGCGCTGAAGGGCCGGGTCGGCCACTACGCGTACGTCTCCAGCCGCTCGGTGTACGACTACCCGCTGGTGGCCGGCGGCGGCGAGTCGGCGCCCGTGGTGGCCTCCTCGCCGGACCTCACCGGCGAGGTGCCCTACGCCGAGGCCAAGCGGGGCGCCGAGCTGGCCCTGGAGGCGGAGTACGGCGGACAGGCCCTGCTGGCCCGCGCCGGGCTGATCCTCGGGCCGTACGAGGACATCGGCCGGCTGCCCTGGTGGCTCAACCGGATCGCCGAGGGCGGCCCGGTGCTCGCCCCCGGGCCGCGCGACCTGGCGCTGCAGTACATCGACGTCCGCGACCTCGCCGGCTGGACCCTGGACGCGGTGGTGGCCCGCCTCGGCGGCCCGTACAACCTGGTCAGCCCGTCCGGGCACGCCACCATGGGGGAACTGCTGGAGGCCTGCGTCCGCGTCACCGGCGCGGGGGCCGAGCTGCGCTGGACGGACCCCGAGCGGATCCTGGCGGCGGGCGTCGAGCCGTGGACGGAACTGCCGATCTGGCTGGCTCCCGGCCCGCTGTACGACTTCCTGCACACCGGATCGGTCGACCGCGCCGTCGGCGCCGGTCTGCGCTGCCGCCCGGTCGCGGAGACGGTCGGGGACACCTGGGCCTGGCTGCGGGCGATCGGCGGCACCGCGCCGCAGCGCTCGGACCGGGTCACGGTGGGGCTCGACCGGGAGCGGGAGGCGGCGCTGCTCAAGGGCTGAAGCCGACGGCCGACGGCCGGGGGTGGTTCCGGGTGGGTCCGGGCGGCCCGGAACCAGTCGGAATCCGATCAGCCCCGGCCGTCGATCAGCTCCCCGTACGCCTGGACGAGGTCCGGCAGCCGCAGCGTGGCCAGGTCCTCCCGGCCCGGCGACTCGCGCAGCAGCGACAGCCGCAGGTCCCGGTAGGCGCAGGACTTCTCGTACAGGGTGCGGATGAACCGGCCGTTGCCCAGCTCGTCGATCCAGCCCTCGCGGACGACGTGGGTGCAGATGCTGGCCAGCTCCTCGGCGGCGTCCTCGTCCCAGCCGTCGCCGTCCCGGCCGGCCAGCGCCGCGCCGATCGCGGTCAGCTCGCCGGGGCGGTAGCTAGGGAAGTCGACCCGGGTGGTGAAGCGGGAGTTGAGGCCGGGGTTGGTGGCGAGCAGCCGGTTCATGCCCTCGGGGTAGCCGGCCAGGATCACCACCAGCCGGTCCCGGTTGTCCTCGGCGCGCTTCAGCAGCACCTGCAGCGCCTCGTCGCCGTACGCGTCGCCCTTGGTGTAGCCGGAGTTGGAGAGGCTGTAGGCCTCGTCAATGAACAGCACGCCGTCCAGCGCGGAGTCGATCAGTTCGTTCGCCTTGACCGCGGTCTGGCCGAGGAACTCGCCCACCAGGTCGGCGCGCTGGGCCTCCACGAGGTGGTCGCCGGAGAGCAGGCCGAGGGCGTGGAAGACCCGACCGAGGATGCGGGCCACGGTGGTCTTGCCGGTGCCGGAGGGGCCGGAGAAGACGAAGTGGCGCTTGGGCGGCTGGACCGGCAGGCCCTGCTCGGCCCGGAGCCGGGACATTCTCAACTGGGCCGACAGTGCGCGCACTTGGCGCTTGACCGGCTCCATGCCGACCATCAGCGAGAGCTCGGCCAGGGCGGCGTCCAACTCGCGCTCGTCACCGTCCGGCCGGGGTGCGGGCCCGGCGGCGGTCCGGGGCTGCGCCTGGCCGCGGACGGGCAGCGGCGGCGCGGCCGGGGCGGCCGGGGCGCCCGAACCGGACCGCTCCCCGGCGGCCTGCGGGGCGCTGTCCGGCAACGCCCCGTCGAGCGGGCCGCCGTCGAGCGGGGCTCCGCCGGGCAGCAACCCGGCGCCGGCGCCCGTCAGCCCGGCGTCCGTCAGGCCGGCGTCCGTCAGGCCGGCCTCCGTCAGGCCGGCGTCCGTCAGGCCGGCGTCCGTCAGGCCGGCGTCCACGAGGGGCCCGCCGCTCAGCACCCCGTCGCCGGAGACGGTCGCGCCGCCCTGCCCGGCCCCGGGCTCCTCGCCGTACCCCGGACCGGGCCCGTACCCGACGTCGTCCAGGAACCCCGCCTCGACGTCCGGCCCGCCGTCGCCACCCGCCTCGCCGCCGCCGCCGGCCGGGCTCCCGCCCGCCAGCAGCCCGTCCGCGAGCGCGTCCTCGGCCGCGATGGCGGCCAGCCGGGTCGCGGTGTCCATGAACGCCGGGTCCGCCCGGTGCACCGCCCGGTAGAGCGGCAGGGCTGCCGCGCTGCGCCCGGCGCCCTCGTACGCCCGGGCCAGCCAGTACCGCAGCTCCTTGCGCTGCGGCTGTTCGGAGCGGCAGCGGGCCAGCGAGGCGGCCAGCGGCGCCTGGGCCTGTGCGCACATGTCGAGGCGCACCCGCGCCATGCCCGCGAACAGCCCGGCCTCGATGCCGAGCAGTGGGTCGTCCAGCAGCCGGTCGGTGTCCCGGATCAGCTGCTCCCAGTCCTTGAGCAGGTAGGAGCGGCAGGCGTACAGGAACCGGGCGGACGGGTCCTCGCTGGGGGCCGGGCACTGCTCCAACGCCCGGTCCAGTTCGGCGAGATGGCGGCCGTCCAGCCAGTGCGAGGCGTGCGCCAGCGCGAGGTCGCGGGCGTCCTCCAGGACGGGCTGCACCCACCAGCCCAGCCAGTACCAGGAGCTGAGCGGCCGTCTGTGCAGGCGCCGCTGCTCGCCGAACCGCTTCTGGTGGCGGTACATCGCCAGCAGGGCCGCCGAGGTGTCGCTGCGCAGCGCGTGCAGGCCGAGCCAGGCGTCGGCCATGCCGGGGTCCAGCCGGACGGCCGCCCGGAACTCCTCCTCGGCCCGCGCGTACGCACCGGCCGTGTAGGCGTCCATAGCGCGCAGCCAGGCCCGGTCGGCGAGTCGGTCCGGGCCGCCCGCCGTGCTGTCGGAACTGTCCAGCGTCGTCACTCACGCCCCCCGCGGTGTGGCCCGGGGCTCGGCCGGCGAGTCGCGTGCGTACAGCCTGGCCGGTGGTCGTCGAGCCCCTGCGGCGCATATGCGCCTGCCAGGAATCGTACCGGCGCCGGGCTGATCCGGAAGGGTGCCGCACGGGGTCAAATACGATCGCGCGCGCGGTCGTTGAGCGCTCGGGCGCTGAAACGGGCGGCGGGGGAGCGAGATTCGGAAGGGGACCGGACGGCGCCCCCGGCTCACGGGGGAACAAGCCGGGGACGCCGGGTCCGATGCGGCCGGAAGCTTTCGTTCCGGCGGCTGAGGAGAACCTAGATCCTGGTGATGTCGCAGGTCAAGGCGCTTGTTGAAGGTTCACCGACGGTGCCCGGTGCGATCCGGCCGGTCACCCCGTCGACCCGCGTCGCGGCGTACGGGCGGCTCGGGTCGGTGGCGAAATGCGCCGATTCGGCCCGCGCCCAGCCCGCCCAGAACTCGGCCAGATCCGGCCCGTCCCGCTCCTCGCCGCGCCGACGGGCCGCGTCGGCGTCCAGCTCCATCCAGATCACCCGGGCCAGCCACGGCCGCACCGCCCGCCGCCCCGCGCCGACCCCCTCGACCAGCACCACCGGGGCGGCCGGCACCTCGGCCGTGCCCGCGAAGCGCCGCAGCGTCCAGTCGTACACCCGGTACGCGGTGTCCCGCCCGGCCGCCAGCGGCTCCAGCACCTGCTCGCGCAGCCGCCCGGTCCACCCGAAGGGCTCCTCGTGGGTGGCCAGGTCGTCGAGGTGGACCACCGGAGCCCCGCCGAGCGCCCCCGCCAGCCGCCCGGCGAAGGTCGTCTTGCCGGAGCCCGCGTGCCCGTCCACCGCGACCAGCCGCACCGGCCCGCAGGACGGCGGCAGCGCGCGCAGCTCTGCCGCGAGCGCGCTCAGCGCGTCGCCGGGAGTGCGCCGGGCATGGGTGGGGAGGGTTCCGGAAGCAGCCACATCGTCAACCCTACGGTGCCGTAGCCCACCACTGCGGACAGTTCATCTGTGCAGGTCGTGACGGCAGCGCGGGTTTGGGGCATACTCGCCTTCGCCATGAATGTGAACGGCCGTTCACCGCAACCCGGTGCCGGTCGGTCCGACCTGCCCCACCCGCGCCGGACCCGCCAAACCTCGGCCCGGCGCCCGATCGAGGAGGCGACCGCCGCCATGACCCCGTCCCCAGTGAAAGCCGTGGAGCGCCAGCTGCCCAGTGACGAGGCGCGCGAGCTGCTGAGCCTCACCCGGGACCTGGTGCAGCGCGAGCTGCAGCCGCGCGCGGCGGAGGACGAGGCCGCCGGCCGCTTCCCGCGGGAGGTCTTCCGCACCCTCGGCGAGGCCGGCCTGCTCTCCCTCCCGTACGACGAGAAGTACGGCGGCGGCGAGCAGCCCTACGAGGTGTACCTGCAGGTCCTGGAGGAGCTCTCGGCCGGCTGGCTGGCCGTCGGCCTCGGCGTCAGCGTGCACACCCTCTCCTGC
Source organism: Kitasatospora sp. NPDC085464 (assembly GCF_044541955.1). NCBI lineage: Bacteria > Bacillati > Actinomycetota > Actinomycetes > Kitasatosporales > Streptomycetaceae > Kitasatospora > Kitasatospora sp. NPDC085464. The sequence goes on along the minus strand of NZ_JBITTM010000010.1, from coordinate 28,038 downwards.
CACGCGCTGGCCACCTTCGGCACCGACGAGCAGCGCGACAAGTGGCTGCCCGGCATGCTCTCCGGCGAGCAGCTCGGCGCCTACTGCCTCTCCGAGCCGCAGTCCGGCTCGGACGCGGCCGCGCTGCGCACCCGCGCCGACCTCGACGGCGAGGCGTACGTGGTGAACGGCACCAAGGCGTGGATCACCCACGGCGGGCAGGCCGACTTCTACAGCGCCCTGGTGCGCACCGGCGTCGACGGCCCCAAGGGGATCAGCTGCCTGCTGGTCCCGGGCGCCCAGCAGGGCCTGTCGTCGGCCCCGCCGGAGCACAAGATGGGCATGCGCTCCTCGCCGACCGCCCAGCTGCACTTCGACGGCGCCCGGGTCCCCCGCGAGCGGCTGGTCGGCGAGGAGGGCCAGGGCTTCCAGATCGCGCTCGCCGCGCTGGACTCCGGCCGCCTCGGCATCGCCGCCTGCGCGATCGGCGTCGCCCAGGCCGCGCTCGACCTCGCCGTCGACTACGCGCGCACCCGCCGCCAGTTCGGCCGTCCGATCGCCGAGTTCCAGGGCCTGTCCTTCATGCTCGCCGACATGGCCACCCAGATCGAGGCGGGCCGCGCGCTCTACCTGTCCGCCGCGCGCCTGAAGGACGCCGGCCGGCCGTTCTCCAAGGAGGCGGCGATGGCCAAGCTGTTCTGCACCGACACGGTGATGCGGGTGACCACCGACGCCGTCCAGGTGCTCGGCGGCTACGGCTACACGCAGGACTTCCCGGCCGAGCGCTTCATGCGCGAGGCCAAGGTGCTGCAGATCGTCGAGGGCACCAACCAGATCCAGCGCCTGGTGATCGGCCGCCACCTCACCAAGGGCTGACGCCCGGCCGCAGGACGCCCGACCGCGGGGTGTCGCCCGACCGCAGGGCGACACCCGTCGAGGGCCGACGCCCGACGAAGGCCCGCTGCCGGCGACGGCCCGGGCCTTCCCCCCAACGGCCTCCGGCCGTCACTCCAGGGTGCGGAGTGACGACCGGAGGCATTCGACTGTTCTGACGGAGAATCAACTCCCCTGCGCGGGGCGGGCGGTCAGCGCCGGACGAGACGGCGGCGCTGCTCCGGGATCGAGCGGAGCGCGGCGACGGTCGGGGCCGAGGGCACGGGCGGCACGGACTGGCCGATGGCCGCGATCCGCACCGGGCAGTGCGCCACCGCGTGCGAGAACGGCTGGGTGCGCCAGTCCAGCCCGTTCGGGAGGCTGAAGAGCGCGTCGAACCCGGTCGGTTCGGTGTCCTCCGGGGCCTCCACCTCCGCCAGGTCGTCGGTGGGCGCGCCCGAACCCGGGCAGATCGCGGGGGCGAAGGGGTTCCAGGCGGTCGGCAGCAGGGCGTGCTGCGGCAGCCGCTCCTCGTCCGCCACCAGGGCGATCGGACGGCGGCACTCGGGGCAGTGGACCCGGAAGATCTCCCAGGTCTCGGCCTCGCCGGGATCGGTGCCCGGCGCGTGGTCGACCGCGAGGTCGTCGCGGCCGGTCGTATCGTCGGTCTCGTCGGCGCCCAGCACGCGCTGGTCAGTAGCAGGCATGAGGATCCCCCTAGGATCGGGCCCGGCGTGGTCATCCAGGGCCACAACCAGCACTTCCCTGTGACACGGACTCATAACCCTGCGGTGCCCTGCACCGCGATGCACCGGGTGTGTCCTTGGCCACACCGGCTGCCACATGCACCCGGCACGTGCCCGCGCAGTACCTGCGATCTCCCTCCGTGCCACCGCGTGCGCCCCCCGTGCACCCGACCGGGTAGGTTTGCCGACTGTGGAGGATCTAGACCAACGCATCGTCCAGCTGCTCCTTGAGGACGGCCGGATGAGCTACACGGACCTGGGCAAGGCCACCGGCCTGTCCACCTCGGCGGTGCACCAGCGCGTGCGCCGTCTCGAACAGCGCGGGGTGATCCGCGGCTACACCGCGATCGTCGACCCCGACGCCGTCGACCTGGCGCTGACCGCGTTCATCTCGGTCAAGCCCTTCGACCCCAGTGCCCCGGACGACACCCCCGAACGCCTCGCCGGCCTGCCCGAGATCGAGGCCTGCCACAGCGTCGCCGGCGACGAAAACTACATCCTCAAGGTGCGCGTCGGCGCCCCCGGCGACCTGGAGGACCTGCTCGCCCGCATCCGCAGCGCCGCCGGGGTCTCCACCCGCACCACCGTCGTGCTCTCCACGCCGTACGAGGCACGACCCCCGAAGCTCTGAGCCCGAACAGGCGAGGTGCAGACTTGGCGGCATGACCGAACGCACCCTCCCTCCTGGCCCGACCTCGGGCAGGAGGGGCCCCCGAACCGTCCTGCTGCGCGGCGGCGCCGTCTACAGCCCCGCCGACCCGTTCGCCACCGCGATGCTCGTCGAGGGCGAGCACATCGCCTGGGTCGGCAGCGACGGCGCCGCCGAGGCGTACGCCGCGACCGCAGACGAGATCGTCGAGCTGGCCGGTGCCCTGGTCACCCCCGCCTTCGTCGACGCGCACGTGCACGCCACCGCCACCGGACTGGCGCTCACCGGCCTCGACCTCACCGGCAGCCCCTCGCTGGCCGCCACCCTGGAGGCCGTCAGCGCCTTCGTCGACGCCCGGGCCGAGTCCGGGGGGGTCCTGATCGGCCACGGCTGGGACGAGACCGGCTGGCCCGAGGGCCGCCCGCCGACGCTCGCCGAACTCGACGCCGCCGCCCGGGGCGCCGCGCTCTACCTCTCCCGCACCGACGTGCACTCCGCGCTCGCCACCACCGCGCTGCGCACCCTCACCGAGGGCCTCGCCGAGCGGCCCGGGTACGCCCCCGACGGCCCGCTGACCAAGGACGCCCACCACGCCGTCCGGCAGACCGCGCTCGCCCGCCTCACCCCCGAGCAGCGCCGCCGCGCCCAGCACGCCACCCTGACCCGCGCCGCCGAACTCGGCATCGGCGCCCTGCACGAGTGCGCCGGCCCGGAGATCTCCTCCGAACAGGACCTGACCGCCCTCCTGGCCCTGGCCGCCGAGGGCGAGGGGCCCGAGGTCTTCGGCTACTGGGGCGAGTCGGGCGGGGTCGAGACGGCCCGCCGGCTCGGCGCGGTGGGCGCCGGCGGCGACCTCTTCGTGGACGGCGCGCTCGGCTCGCGCACCGCCTGCCTGCACAGCCCGTACGCCGACGCCGAGCACACCGGCACCGCCTACCTGACCGCCGGTCAGGTGGCCGACCACGTCGCCGCCTGCACCGAGGCCGGGCTGCAGGCCGGCTTCCACGCGATCGGCGACGCCGCCGTGGCAGCGGTCGTCGAGGGCGTCCGGGCGGCCGGCGAGCGGGTCGGCGCCGACCGGGTCAGGGCCCTGCGCCACCGCGTCGAGCACGCCGAGGCGCTGGACGACGAGTCCATCGCGGCTTTCGGTGAACTCGGCCTCACCGCCTCCGTGCAGCCCGCCTTCGACGCCGCCTGGGGCGGCCCGGAGGGCATGTACGTCCAGCGCCTGGGCGCCGAGCGGGCCGCCGCGCTCAACCCCTTCGCCGCCCTGCTGCGGGCAGGCGTCCCGCTGGCCTTCGGCTCGGACGCCCCGGTCACCCCGCTCGACCCCTGGGGCACCGTACGGGCGGCGGCCTTCCACCGGACCCCGGAGCACCGGATCTCGGTGCGCGCCGCCTTCACCGCCCACACCCGCGGCGGCTGGCGCGCGATCGGCCGCGACCAGGACGGCGTCCTGGTGCCCGGGGCCGTCGCCAGCTACGCGATCTGGGCGGCCGGGGACCTGGTTGTCCAGGCCCCCGACTCCCGGGTGGCCGGCTGGTCCACCGACCCGCGATCCGGCACCCCCGGCCTGCCCGACCTCACCCCGGGCCACCCGCTGCCGACCTGCCTGCGCACGGTGGTCCGCGGCCGCACCGTCCACCAGCGCTGAACCCGGGCGCCGACGCCGAACCGGGCGCCGACGCCGAACCGGGCGCCGGCGCCCGACCGGATGCGGTGCCTGACCGGATGCGGCGCTTGATCGGATGAGGACGCGGCGCACCGGCCCGTAGGTTGACCACCATGACGACCGACCCGCTGGTACCCGCCGACTTCGCCGTCCCCCGCGAGCTGCTCGCCCCGGAGTTCCGCCTGGAGCCCCTGGGCGAGCAGCACAACGCCTCCGACCACGCCGCCTGGACCGGCAGCATCGGGCACATCCGCGCCACCCCCGGCTTCGTCGGCCGCAACTGGCCGCCCGTGGACGGGATGCCGCCGGAGGAGAACCTGGCCGACCTGCGCCGCCACGCCGCCGACTTCGCCGCCCGCACCGGCTTCACCTACACCGTCCTGGAGCCGGCGGGCGGCGAGGTGATCGGCTGCGTCTACATCTACCCGGACCGCGAGGACCCGTCGGTGGTCGCCGTCAGCTCCTGGGTCCGGGCCGACCGCGCCGAGCTGGACGCCCCGCTCCACCGCGCCGTCTCCGACTGGCTCGCCGAGCACTGGCCGCTGGGCCCGATCCGCTACGCCGAGCGCTGACCACCGGGAAGCCCCGGGCCCCTACCACCCTCACCTCACGTCGCACCGACGTTCCGGGGTACCTTCTTCGCACAGCGTCCGAACAGCAAGCCCCCAGGAAGATGGTGCGCCGGTGGCCATTCCCGTCACCCAGGAGCGGTCCGGGACCGCGCCCGCGTCCGAGGAGCCGGCGCCCCGACCGGGCCGCGGTGCCCGTGCGCTCGCCAAGGTCCGTGCCGGGCTGCCCCGGACCGGCCTGGCGGCGCTGGCCGGCCTGCTGCTCGCCCTCGCCTTCCCGCCGTACGACCTCTGGCCGCTGTCCCTGCTCGGCGTCGCCGCGCTGTCGCTGCTCACCCGGGGCCGCACCTTCCGCCAGGGCCTGTGGACGGGCTTCGCCTTCGGCCTGCCGTTCTTCCTGATGCTGCTCAGCTGGCTGCGGGTGGTCGGGTGGGACGCCACGGTCGGCCTGTCCGTCGTCGAGGCGCTGTTCCTGGCCCTCCTCGGCGGCGCCCTGGCTGTCACCTCCCGGCTGCCCGGCTGGCCGCTCTGGGCGGCCTGCCTGTGGATCACCCAGGAGTGGGCCCGTGACCGGCTGCCGCTCGGCGGCTTCCCCTGGGGCCGGCTCGCCTTCGCCAACACCGCCACCCCGTACACCCCGCTCGCCGCGCTCGGGGGCGCGCCGCTGGTGACCTTCGCGGTCGCCCTCTCCGGCGCCCTGCTCGCCTGGGCCGCGCTGCGCCTGCGCGGCCCGCGCAGGGCCCCGAGGGCGGCCGCGCTGGCGGCGCTCGGCGCGGTCGCCGCGCTGCTCGCCGGCTACGTCGTCCCGGTGCCCACCGCCGCGGCCGACACGGTGAAGGTCGCCATCGTCCAGGGCAACGTGCCCAACCCGGGCATGGACTTCCTCGGCCGCCCGATGATGGTACTCAACAACCACGCCTCGGCCACCGAGCGCTTGGCCGCCGACATCGCCGCCGGCAAGGTGCAGCGCCCCGACGTCGTGATCTGGCCGGAGAACTCCTCCGACCTCGACCCGTTCAGCGACCCGCTGGCCTACGAGCGCATCGACGAGGCCGTCAAGGCGATCGGCGTGCCCACCCTGGTCGGCACCCTGGTGGACGGCCCGGACGCGCAGCACGTCCAGAACGAGGGCATCGTCTGGGACCCGCGGAGCGGCCCCGGTGCCTCCTACACCAAGCAGCACCCCGTGCCGTTCGGTGAGTACGTGCCCTTCCGCGCCCAGCTGATGAAGGTGATCACCCGTCTCCAGCGGGTCGCCCGGGACTTCTACCCCGGCGACCACAACGGCGTGATGCAGCTCGGCCCGGCCCGGATCGGCGACGTCATCTGCTTCGAGGTGGCCTACGACGAGATCGTCCGAGACACCGTGGACAGCGGTGCCCGCGTCCTGGTGGTCCAGACCAATAACGCGACGTACGCCAAGACCGGCCAGCCCGAGCAGCAGCTCGCGATGAGCCGGCTGCGGGCCGTCGAGCACGGCCGGGCGGTGCTGATCGCCGCCACCAGCGGCATCAGCGCGGTGATCTCCCCGGACGGCACCGTCGAGCAGCGCACCCAGGAGCTGACACCCGCCGAGCTGTCGGCGACCGTCCCGCTGCGCGACGGCACCACGGTGGCCGACCGGGTCGGCGCCGCCCCGGAGTGGACGCTGGCCATCGGCGGCCTGCTGGCCTGCGGTGCCGCGGTGCTGGTCGGACGCCGTCGGAAGGCCACCGGCGGAACACCGGCCGGGCAGGATTCGTTGGACCAGGTGGTGCCGTAGCCGGCCCGGATCTCCCGTGCGGCGCGCAGAGCACCGCTTGGAGTGGATTCGTACCGTGACGCAGCAAGCTACCCCCACCCGTCCGGCCCCGCGCGGCAGGCTCCGCCGGGTGCTGCCGCTGCTGATCACCGTCTGGCTGGTGCTGGAGATCTGGCTGCTGGTCCAGGTCGGCTCGTGGCTGGGCGGGTTCACCGTCCTGCTGCTGCTCGTCGCGGGCGCCCTGATCGGCGGCTCGCTGATCAAGCGGGCCGGGCTGAAGGCGTTCTCGGCGGCGGTCGAGCAGAGCAAGAACCCGCAGTCCCAGCAGCCGCAGACCGGCACCAGCATGACGGTGCTGGCGGGCGTCCTGCTGATCGTCCCCGGCTTCCTGTCGGACCTGCTGGCCCTGACCCTGCTGTTCCCGCCGACCCGGGCGCTGTGGCGGGCGGCCGGGCGCCGGCTCGCCGACAAGGCGCTGCGCAGCGCCGGCGCCGTCGGTGCCGACCCGTTCGCGGACGCGATGCGGCTGCAGGAGCAGCTGCGCATCCACCGTCCGGACGGCAAGGTGATCCAGGGCGAGGTCGTCGAGCCCGAGGCGGGCCCGCGCGGCCCGCAGGGCCCGGACACCACCTACCGCCCGCCGATCACGGGCTGACCGCCCGACCACCGGCCCGGGGCCCGCAGGCCCCGGGCCGAGCCGCGTGCCTCTCCGGGACTCCGGAGGACGTGACCCGACCGGCCCCGGACAGCGCGAAAGGGACCCTGGAAACCAGGGTCCCTTTTCGCGTCCTCCCGCACGGGGCGGGAGCGAGGTCAGGCGCTCTTACGGGTGTCCCGCGGGTGCACCGCGAGGTTCATCCCTCCGGAGCGGAGCACGGCCAGCCGCTCGGCCAGCACCTCCTCCAACTCCTCGCGCGTCCGGCGCTCCATCAGCATGTCCCAATGGGTGCGCGTCGGCTTGGTCTTCTTCTCCTCCGGCTCGTCACCGTCGAGAAGCGCCGCCTCCTGGCCACAGAAGCGACATTCCCAGGTCGGGGGGATCTCCGCCTCGACCGAGAAAGGAACCTCGAATCGGTGTCCGTTCTGACATGCGTACTCGACGGTCTGGCGGGGAGCCAGATCGATACCACGGTCGGTCTCGTAGCTAGTGGCCCCGAGTCGCGTGCCGCGGAGAGCTCGCTCGCTCATGAATCGTGCCTCCCGGGCTTATGGCCCACAGGACTAGTGGTCGCTGTTCTTCGTCGTTCGGTCAACGCTCGGCTTCCGACGAAGATTCCCGTCCCGGGACATGCGTCGTCTGTCGTGCCGCCCCTGTTTGTACCCACCTGCGCCCGATTTGTCACATCTGGCCGGTGATATCACCCCAGGTGTCACCTATTTCACATCTGGTGATCGTGGGGACTTTCTGTGTCGAGCGTACCGGGACGGGTTCCGACAGCGTCCGTCGGCCCCGTCCCGGCGCTGCGAGGGGTCAGGAGATCGGGCGCGATCGGATCATCGGCTCGCCCTTGGCGAGGTCGACCGGCCGGGCCTGCGGGGCCGGGTCGAACGGTGCGCCCAGCGGCGGGCGCTCCGGGCGGGGCGGCACGCCGGCGGCCGCCTCGGTGCGGGTGTCGCGGTGCGGCAGCAGGGCGATCACCGCGTCCCGCAGCGCGGCCGGGGCCTCGTCGTCCAGCGGGTCGACGGTCGCCGGCACCTGCAGCCGGGCCGGGGTGGCGTTGCCGACCCGGGCGTAGCCGCGGCCGACCGGGGCGTGCGCGGCGGGCACGATGTCCAGCGGCGCGCCGAGCGCGGCCCGGGCCTCGTCCGGCCCGGCCGGGCCGAGCACCACGCGGGCCCGGGTGGTGGAGCGGATGGTCGGGGTGATCCGGTCCCGGGCCTCGACGTCCTCGGCGATCACCACGGTGACCCGGGCGGCCCGGCCGTGCCGCAGCGGGAGTTCCAGCAGGTCCTGCGGGTCGGGGCGGCCCTCGGCCTGGGCGAGCTCGCTCAGCTCGGTCGGGTGGTCCAGCAGCAGCCACAGCGGCCGGGTGGCGTCCTCGGGCGGGGTGGAGCCGGCGCGCCGGGCGGCGTTGAGCGCGGTGAGCCGGCGTTCGGTCTCCTGGGCCGCCCACTCCAGGGCGGCCAGGGCGCCGTGCAGGCTGGTCTCCACGGTGTGCACGCCGGGCCGGTTCACCAGGCAGGCGTGCTCGCCGGTGCCCGCGCCGTCGACCACCACCAGGTCGGCGTACGGGAGGGCCTGCAGCGCGATCGAGCGGAGCAGGCTGGAGGTGCCGTAGCCGGCGACGCCGAGCGCCAGCAGGTGCGGCTCGGAGGAGCGCGGGCCGGTGCGCCAGACCACCGGCGGCTGCTGGACGGTCGTGCCGCCCCGGGTGACGGGGATCGTCCGGGCGGTGCCGTCCTCGTCGGTGAAGCCCAGCACGATCTCGCCGGGGGCGGCCACGAACCGCTGGGCGACGATGTCGGTGGGCAGCGGGGCGAGCGCGGTGATCCGCAGCCGGTTGGACTCCTCGTCCCAGTCGAAGCGGTACTCCCGGGCCCGGCCGGCCTTGCCCTGGACGACCTGCTCGATCCGGGCCCGGGCGGCCGGCTCGGTGTCGGTGAAGTACGCGGGGTAGCCGAGTTCGAGCCGGGAGAGCCGGCCCTCGCCGTCGAACTCCCAGGAGCCGAAGACGTCCTTGTAGCTGCCCTCGAAGTGGTACATCGGGTTGGCGTCGTCGGGGCCGCACAGGTACGGGGTGAGGGCGGCGTAGAGGGCGCCGAGCTTGACGTCGGCGACGTCCGGCGCGGCCGGGGCGGACGGCGCCTTGGGCGCCCGGCCGGCCCAGGCGGCGCTGGCCATCAGGCCGACCAGGGCGAACAGCAGGCCGTGCGGCAGCAGGTAGATGCCGACCAGCATCGCGGCGGTCAGGAACAGCGTCGGGCCGCGGCGCTCCTTGGGGGTGGTCTGCCAGCGCCCCTTGGCCCAGGCGGCGTGGTGGCGCATGCCGCGGCCGATGACGGAGAGCGGGGCGAACATGTCGGAGGCGTGGTCCCCGGCGGTCCGGGCGATCTCGCGGCCCTTGCTGAGGTGGCGGTGCAGCGGCAACATTCCTTGACTCCCCGGGCGGGTGGGACGAACGGGTGGGGTGCGGAGGTGGGGTACGACGGGGCCCGGGGCGGTGGGATCCGCGCCCGGGCCGTTACGGGGTGGTGGCGGCTAGAACCTGATGCCGCTGAGCAGGCTCGCGAGGCTGGCGCCGCCCGCGGTGATGCTGGGGGCGATCGACGAGCCGGCGATGTAGAAGCCGAGCAGGGCGCAGACGATGGCGTGGGAGACCTTCAGCCCGTCCCTGCGGAAGAAGAGAAAGGCGATGGTGCCGAACAGGACGATTCCGGAAATCGAGAGGATCACGTTCCGCTCCTCGGGAGGGGGGACAAGCGGGGGTGGGTGTTACGGAAAGTGCATTAATCGTGACAAAAAGTAATAGATGATGGAACGGGGCAAACGGGTGGTTCTGCCGTTCAATGCCGTTCCGGAAGCCGGACGGCGGTGTGCGAACCGGCCGGGGTGGGGCCGGTCGACGCGGGGAAGCCCCGGGGATTCGGTGCGCCCAGGCATTCCCGGGGGGCGGTCGGGAAGTTTCCGGGGGGTCCGGAAAGTTCGCTCGAATGGCTGTGCCACCCGCTCGGACGCGCGTCCGCGCCGGCCCGGGCCGTCATCCGGATCACGGACACCGGCTGGTCCGCTCCGGCGCCAGCCGCTACCGTGCCCTGGGCGCAGCCGCGTGACCGCCCGACGACCAGACCGGAAAGGCCGCCCGCCATGACCGACGCCGCCAGCCAGCAGCCCGCCGACGCCCCCGACGCCGAGGTGATCGCGCTGGCCGGGAAGCTCTTCGACGCCGCCCGCGCGGGGGACGCCGACACCCTGGCCGCCTACCTGGGCGCCGGCGCCCCGGCCGACCTCACCAACGACCGCGGCGACACCCTCGTCATGCTCGCCGCGTACCACGGCCACGCCGCCACCGTCGAGGCCCTGCTCCGGCACGGCGCCGACCCGAACCTCGCCAACGACCGCGGCCAGACCCCGCTGGCCGGCGCCGTCTTCAAGGGCGCCGAGGACGTGCTCGCCGCCCTGCTGGCCGGCGGCGCCGACCCGCACGCCGGCACCCCGAGCGCCCTCGACACCGCCCGGATGTTCGGCAAGGAGGACCTGGTCGCCCGGTTCGAGGCCCGCTGAGCGGGGATCGTAGGCTTTTCAACCATGGACACCATCGCCACCGAGGACACCGGAACCGTCGACTTCCGCATCACCGGCTACGCGCACCCCGACGCCCAGGCCCTGTCGGCCGAGGTCCAGCAGGAGTACGTCCGCCGCTACGGCGACCCCGACTTCACCGAGATGAACGCCGAGGACTTCGACGCGCCGGCCGGACTGTTCCTGATCGCCTACCTGGACGGCCGCCCGGTCGCCTGCGGCGGCTGGCGGGCCAAGGAGGCCGGCGGGCCGGACCGGCTGCTCGACGGCGACGCCGAGCTGAAGCGGATGTTCGTGGTCCCGGACGCCCGCGGCCGCGGCCTGGCCCGGGCGGTGCTGCGCCACCTGGAGCGGACCGCGGTCGAGGCCGGCCGCACCAGGTTCATCCTGGAGACCGGCACCCAGCAGCCCGAGGCCATCGCGCTCTACGAGTCCGAGGGCTACGTCGCGATCACCAAGTTCGGGTACTACAAGGACCACCCGCTGGCGGTCTGCCTCGGCAAGGAGCTCGTCGCGGCGGTCTGAGCGGCCGCCCCGCCGGGTAGGCTCCCGTCGCCCTGACGACAGCCCCTGGGGGACGGGATGAGCCAGCGAGGGACGAGCCACCGAGCACCCGGAGCCGACCGGCTCCCCGCCCTGGCCGCGCCCGGCGCGGAGCTGGACCGGCTGGTCCACGCGGGCGTGCGCAGCGTCGGGGCGGGCGCCGTCTGGGCCGTCGGCGACGCCGGGGGCACGCTCGGCGGCGGCAGCCACGGCCCGCTCGGGCAGGGCCCGTACGCGCGGCTCGCACCCGGGCCGGACACGCTGTACGACCTCGCCAGCCTCACCAAGATCGTCGCGCTCTGGCCCTGTGCCGGCGCGCTGTGGCAGTCCGGGCTGCTGCCGCTGGACGAGCCGCTCGGCCGCTGGTGGCCGCCGGCCGCCGGCCGGCCCGCGGGCGCGGTGACGGCCCGGCACCTCCTCGCCCACACCGCCGGGATGCTCCCGTACACCCGCTTCGAGCAGCTCTACGGGCGCGACCGCGCGGCGGTCCGAGCCGGGGTGGTCGCGGCGGCGCTGCACCGCGCGCCCGGCACCGCCGTCGAGTACACCGACCGCGCGGCCGTGCTGCTCACCCACCTGGTCGAGGACCTCGCCGGCGAACCGCTGGACGCCCTCGCCGCGCGCCGGGCCTGGCAGCCGCTCGGCATGGCCGACACCCGGTACGGGCCGCTCGACGCCGCGCTCGCCGAGCGCGCGGCGCCCACCGAGTACGACGAGCGGACCGGCACCCACCTGCGCGGCGTCGTCCACGACCCGTCCGCCCGGCTGCTCGGCGGCGTCTCCGGCAACGCCGGCGCCTTCTCCACCGCCCGCGACCTCGCCCGCTTCCTCACCGCGGTGCTCGCCCCGCCGCCCGGACTCGCCTGGGGCGGGGCGTGGATCGAGGAGTCGCTGCGCGAGCAGACCGGCGGACTGCGGCCCGCCCGGGGCCTGTCCTGGCTGTACGCCCCCGGCACCGAGCCCGCCGACGCCACCTTCGTCCACTACGGCTTCACCGGGACCGGCTTCTGGGTCTCCCGGCGGCTCGGCCGCTGGGCGCTGCTGCTCACCAACAAGGTGCACTACGACCGGGGCACCCAGCCGCTGACCGACCTGCGCAACGCCTACCGGCGGCTGGTGTTCGGCTGAGGGCCGACGGCACTCGTTCGGGTGATCGAGTGCGAACCGCCGTTTGCGGGGCCGGGATCGCGGCAGATTCTCCCCGAGGACGGCACCCGGCGGAGGAGGCGCGATGACGGACACCCTGGCACTCTCGGAGGAGGAGTGGCTCGCCCGGCCGGTGCGCGCCTACGTCGGCTGCAGCGTGCTGATCACCGACACGGCGGGCGGGGTCCTGCTGCAGCCCGGCGCGGCCCGCCGGCTCACCGCGGCCCTGGAGGCCCGGCGGACCGGCGCCGCCGCGCTGCTGCACTCGGCGGGGTACGTGGGGTGACGAACGGTCAGAGGAGCGTGCTCCAGTAGTACCAGAACCGGTTGAGCACCAGCAGCGCGATCACCGCGGCCCACAGCACCGGCAGCGCCCAGTGGTAGCGGGCCGCCTCCCGCACGACCACCTGCAGCCGCGGGCCCACCGGTATCACCCCGGTGCGCACGTTGTGCAGCGTGGTGTACCAGAACAGCACCACCACCGTCGCCCACACCACCATGCAGTACGGGCACAGCGCACCGATGTCGTACAGCGCCTGGTCGACCAGCCAGTGCACGAACACCACGCCCAGCGCGGTGCCCGCGTGCAGGCCCAGCCAGAACCAGCGCCGGTACGCGGCACCGGAGAGCAAGCCCGCCCCGATCGCGGCCAGGGCACCGAAGGCGGCCAGGCCGAGCAGCGGGTTCGGGAAGCCGAACACCTCCGCCTGCTCGGTGCGCATCACCGAGCCGCAGCTGATCACCGGATTGATGTTGCAGCTGGGGACGTAGGAGGGGTTCTCCAGGATGCGGAGCTTGTCGAAGGTCAGGACGGCCGAGGCCGCCAGACCGATCAGCCCGCCGAGGAACAGCAGGACCGCGTAGGCCCGGCCCGCCCCGATCGGGGCCCGGTCGGCGGCGTCGGGAGCGGGACGGGACGGGTGCACGGTGGTGGCGGAGGACATGGCAGCACACTCCGGTGGCTGGCTGGGAGGAGCCGGCCCGGCCGGGACTTCGGCCGGGCCGGTGGTGCCGTGCGGAGGAGCGGGCCGGCCTACTGCAGGCCGGCGGCCTGCTTGACCTGGGCGGTGAACTGCTCCGGCGGGACGACGGCGTTGCCCGCGAACAGGGTCACCGGCTTGCCGTCCACCTTGACGGTCGGCGTGCCGGTCACCCCGCTGTCGTTGAACGCGTCGGCCACCTTCGCCGCCCACGGCGCGTAGGTCCGGTCGGTGACGGCCTTCACGAAGGCGTCGGTCTTCAGCCCGGGCACCTGGCCCGCCAGGTCCAGGAGGTGGTTCACGTCGCCGAAGCCGTCCTGGCGCTCGTCCGGCTGGTTGGCGTACAGCACGTCGTGGAACTGCTTGAACTTGTCCACGCCCTCGTTCAGCGCGGCGCCGGCGGCGGCCAGCGCGGTGCGCGAGCCCTTGCCGCCGAGGTTCTTGTCCAGGAAGGCCGCCAGGTGGAACTCCACCTTGATCTGGCCGTCCTCCGTCAGCTTCTTGACGGTCTCGCCGTTCGCCGCCTCGAAGTGCTTGCAGACCGGGCAGCGGAAGTCCTCGTAGACCTCCATGGTGTGCGGCGCGTCGGCCTTGCCGTAGGTGATCACCGTGCCGTCCGGGCCCCCGGCGTTCGCCGGGACGACCAGCGGGGCGGAGGTGGCGGCCGCGGCGGCCTTGTCGTCCTTCTTCGAGGCCGAGCCGATCGCGACCGCGGCACCGCCCGCGAGGGCGAGCACGGCGACCGCGGAAACGGTCACGACGATCCGCTGACGGCGCTTGGCGGCCTGCTGCTCGCGGCGCTGCGCCTCCTGGATCCGCTCACGGACACTGGTGCGGTTGGCCTGCTGCTTGCTGGGGGCCTGAGCCATGGGAAGTCAACTCCTGTACGCGGCGCGCGGGTGCGCGCGGGGAACCGCACCGGGTGCGGCGGGGTCGGGGAACGCGGGAGTCGTGCGCACTGCCTGCGGGCGTACCGCGTCCGTCGTCATGACGGGGCCACGGAAAGGTGATCGGCGTCCGGGGAGTGCCCGGTACGGAAGCGATCAGCAGGCAGGCGCGAAGGCCGGCGGGCCGCGCCGGGGCGCCGGGCTGAGCACCACGTCCTCGCGGCGCGGCCGCGCGTGGTCCGACACCGGCAGCGGCACCCGCAGCACCGGGCGAGCCGGGGCCGGGACCAGCAGGACGAGCAGGGCGCGCAGCGGCCGGGCCACCGACTGGCGCAGCGCGCGCAGCGCCCGGGCCAGGCCCGACAGGGCCGAGTCGCCCAGCCGCAGCCAGGCGGCGGCCGCCAGCGCGATCACCAGGTGCACCAGCAGGAGCAGAAGTTGGGTCATCACCGGCGCCAACTGCCCGGCGTGGCCCAGCGGGCCCGAGAGCAGCGACCCGTCCATCGAACCGCCGCCGCAGACCAGCAGGTTCACCCCGCGGGCGGGGGACTGGCCGGAGAGCACCGGCCCACAAGCGGTCTGGCCCAGGTTGAACGTGGTGTTGAGCAGCAGCTCCACCGGCACCATCACGGCGGAGATGTGCAGCATCCGCCGCTCCCCGCCGGCCAGCGCGGCCGCGACCAGGAAGACGACGGCGCACGCGGAGGCCACCAGCGACAGCGGCAGCGGACGGCCCGTGATGACCACCTGGCCCAACGCGGCCATCGGCACGGCGAGCGCGGTGAACACCGCGGCCCGCAGGGCCCTGGTCGCATGGGTCGAGGTCGTCACGCTCCGGAGTATGCCATGAGGCTCACACCCGGGACGAGGGCGCATGGACCCTTGCGCTTTCGCCTGACGCGCCCTCAACGGGACGCGGGGTCGACAGCGGCCGCGGCCGGACTAGCCTGGAATCGTTCCCGGCGACCCCGACGAGTGGACGGACCCCGACGAGGGGATGAAGGCGCATGGCGAAACCCGAGACTACGGTGGGGCAGGTGGTGCTGGCCCGCGTCGAGGCCCAGGCGGCCGTACTGGCCGGGCTGGACGACGCCGTCCGGGCCGACGAGCCGGACGCGGTGCACCGGATGCGGGTCGCCTGCCGGCGGCTGCGCAGCGCCCTGCGGACCTTCCGCCGGCTGTTCACCCCCGGCGCGACGGACCAGCTGGTCACGGAACTGCGCTGGCTGGGCGCCGCCCTCGGCGGCGCGCGCGACCTTGAGGTGCTGGCCGAGCGGCTGGCGGCCCAGGCCCGCGAGCTGCCGGCCGCGTGCGGCCCGGAGCGGGTCGCCGCCGCACTGGAGCAGTGGGGCGAGCGTGAGTACCGGCGGGTGCGGCCCGAGGTGGTCGCCGCCCTCGACAGCCCCCGCCGCCGCGCCCTCGGCGACGCCCTCGCCACCCTGCTCGCCGACCCGCCGCTGCGCCGCCGCGCCGGCCGGCCGGCCCTGCCCGAGCTGTCCCGCATCGCCGCCCGCGAACAGGAGCGCACCGCCGGCCGCGTCCGGACGGCCCTGGCCGCGGCGGCCGACGAACGCGACCACGCCCTCCACGAGGCCCGCAAGGCCGCCAAGCGCGCCCGCTACGCCGGGGAGACCGCCGCTCCGGCGGCCGGCGCACGGGCCGAGCGCTTCACGGCACGGATGAAGGCCGTCCAGGAGGTCCTGGGCGAGCACCAGGACGCGGTGGTCGCCGCCGCCACCCTCGCGGCCCAGCCGGTGGGCGCCGCCGAGCCCTTCGGCTACGGCGCCCTGTACGGCCGGCAGCTGGCCGCCGAGTCCGCGGCCCGCGAGCGGCTGCCGGGCGTGTGGCAGCGGGCCGGCAAGCGGAAGCTGACGCGGTTCGGATAGCGGTCCCGCGGCGTCGGGGGCTTGAAGACGGGCCCTACCGCGGGTCGAGCCCCGCCGAGCGGGCCGCGTCGCGCAGCAGGTCGCGGAGCATCGTGGTGGTCAGACGGCCGGTGTTCGTGTTGCGCGGGCTCACGTGGTAGCAGCCCCGCAGGCGCAGCGGCGGGCCGCCGTCACGGGCGGGGAGGTCGACCAGCGCGGCGTGGCCGAAGACCGGCTGCGGGCGGGGGACCTGCCAGCCGGCGTCCGCGATCACCGGGAGCAGGGCCTGCCAGGCGAAGCCGCCGAGGGCGACCACGGTCCGTACGGTCGGGCGCATCAGCTGCAGTTCGCGGGTGATCCAGGGGCGGCAGGTGTCGCGTTCGGCGGTGCTCGGCTTGTTGTCGGGCGGGGCGCAGCGGACCGGGTCGGTGATCCGCACGCCGTACAGCTCCAGGCCGTCGCCGTGCCGGACGGAGTGCGGGCGGTTGGCGAGCCCGAGGTCGTGCAGGGTCGCGTAGAGCAGGTCGCCGGAGGGGTCGCCGGTGAAGATCCGGCCGGTGCGGTTGGCACCGTGGGCGGCGGGGGCGAGTCCGACCAGGACGAGCGGGGCGTCGGGCGGGCCGAAGCCGGGGACGGGGCGGGCCCAGTAGTCCCAGTCCCGGTAGGCGCGGCGCTTGGTGCTGGCGGTCTCCTCGCGCCACTCGACCAGGCGGGGGCAGGCCCGGCAGCCGGTGACCACGCGGTCCAGCGCGGCGAGTCCGTCGGCGCGGGCGGCGGCTTCGGCGGGGTGGCGCGGGTGGCCGGGGTCGTCGGCGGGGGACGGCGGCGGGGCCGTGATCGGCATGGCCCTGATCCTAGGTGGGCAGCGCCCGCCCCGGTGCTTGCGGTTTGCCCGGTTCCGTCATGGTCCGGTCGGGTTCGATCCGGTCGTGGCCGGGCAGACGTAGCGTGGAAGCAGTTGCTCCGGCGCCGCCGCCTGTCCGGGCGGGCGGTGGTCGGAGGCGCCGGTGGGCGCAGGCCGCGAGGAGGCCGCGATGATCGTCGATGCGGTGCTGGGGGCTCTCGGAGGGCTGGCGGCCCTGGGGACGATCTGGGCGGCCATGAGCATCAGGGTGGTCCAGCAGTTCCAGAAGGGCGTGGTGTTCCGATTCGGGAAGGTGCGCGACGAGGTGCGCGCACCCGGGCTGGTGGCGCTGATGCCGGTCGCGGACCGGCTGCGCCGGGTGAACGTGCAGATCGTGACGATGCCGATCCCGGCGCAGGAGGGCATCACCCGGGACAACGTGACCGTACGGGTGGACGCGGTGGTCTACTACCGGGTGGTGGACCCGGTGAAGGCGACGGTCAACGTGCAGGACTACAACTTCGCGATCTCCCAGGTCGCGCAGACCTCGCTGCGCTCGATCATCGGCAAGAGCGAGCTGGACGACCTGCTGGCCAACCGGGAACCGATCAACCAGGGGCTGGAGTTGATGATCGACAGCCCGGCCCTGGGCTGGGGCATCGAGATCGACCGGGTGGAGATCAAGGACGTCGCGCTGCCGGAGTCGATGAAGCGCTCGATCGCCCGCCAGGCCGAGGCCGAGCGGGAACGGCGTGCGCGGATCATCACGGCGGACGGCGAGTACCAGGCGTCGGAGCGGCTGTCGGACGCCGCCGCGGTGATGAGCGCGACCCCGTCCGCGCTCCAACTGCGGCTGCTGCAGACCGTGGTGGAGGTGGCGGCGGAGAAGAACTCGACGCTGGTGCTGCCCTTCCCGGTGGAGCTGCTGCGGTTCCTGGAGAGCGCGACCGAGGCCCAGCAGCGGAACCTGCTGACGGCGGCCGCGGCGGCCGCCGGGGCGAAGGCCGCGGAGCAGGCCGTGGAGAGCGGGGAGGTCCCCGAGGAGGAAGTGGAAGCCGAACCGCCTCAGCACGAAATCCCGCCGCTGGAGGAACTGTTGGAGCGCTCGCCGCTGGAGGAGCCGAACTCGCCGGACGGGGGGACCGAGCGCGACGCCCGCGCTCACGCGGAACCGGAGCACTGAGCCGCGTCCGGTGGCGTCGGTCCTGCGCCCGGACCACGATGGAGAGGGGGGAGGAAGCCAGGTCAGGAGGCGGACCATGACCAGAGCCGGCGACATCATGCACCCGGGCGCGGAGTGCATCCGCGAGCACGAGACGCTCGCGGCCGCCGCCCGGATCATGCGCGAACGGGACGTGGGCGCGCTGCCCATCTGCGGCCCGGGCGACAAGCTGCTGGGCATCGTGACCGACCGCGACATCGTGCTGCGCTGCGTCGCCGAGGGCCGTGACCCGGCGTCGGTGACGGCGGGCGAGCTGGCGCAGGGGCGGCCCATGACGGTGGAGGCCGACGAGGACTGCGAGCAGGTGCTGCGGGTGATGGAGCAGTACCAGGTGCGCCGCCTGCCGGTGATCAACCACCCGGAGCACAAGCTGGTCGGCATGATCAGCGAGGCGGACATCGCGCGCGGCATGCCGCAGGCGAGGGTGGCCGAGTTCGTGTCGGCGGTCTGCGCGGAGGAGGCGCCGACGAAGGCCGCGCTGGGCTGACGCCGCCGACGCACGCGGGCTGCCGAGGCCCCCACCCCGCCGGGGTGGGGGCGCTCCACGCCGCGGTGGACGGGTGGGTCAGGCCGCGGGGTCGGGGCGGAGCGGCCGTGGGCCTCCAGGGAGAGTGCTCCCGGTCCGCCCGGGTCCTGAGCCGGCGTGGACCTGCTGGAGCATCGGGTGTCCCTGGGTGCCGAAGAACGCCCGCAGCGGCGGGTTCTCGGCGTCGACGACCGTGATGACGTGATGCCGGCGTCAGGACACCGGTGGGCACGCGGGTGTGACAGCCGGGTGGGTCAGCCCAGGGCGTAGACGGCGGTGGCGTGGGCGGCGGGTTCGTCGGTGCCCTCGGCGGTGAGGGTGATGTCGAGGAAGGCGATCCGGCGGCCGAGCTTGGTGATCCGGGCGTGCACCAGGACGTCCCGGCCGACGACCGCGCGCTGGAAACTCGTGGACTGCTGGACGGTGGTCATCGGGCCGAAGCCGCCGTTCGCGGCCGAGACCGCGACCACGCACGCGGTGTCGGCGGCGGCCATCAGCGCCTGGCCGGACATCCCGCCGCCCTCGCGGGCGAGCCGGTCGGACCAGGGGAGGCGCAGGACGGCGTGGCGCTCGCCGGTCTCGGCGGTGGACAGGCCGAGGGCCTGCACCCAGGGGGCGAAGTGGTCGGCCAGGAGCTTGTCCGCCTCGGCGGTGGTGAGGGTCATCGCGCCATTGTGGCGGGGGTGTCGGCGCGCTGTCAGGAGATCGGAGTTCCGGGATCCGTGGGGCTCGGGCCGATCCGGTCGGTAACTTTGGTTGTCAAGCGCAAGTTTGACAACTAGGGTTGTCGGCATGACGACCGTGGAGATCACCCCGGAGCAGCAGGCGGAGCTGGCCAAGGCCCTGCTCGACGCGCTCGACCCCCTCGCCGCCGCCGCCGTACGCTCGCGCGCGTCCGGCGGCCTGCCCGAGGAGCGGATGTGGGCCGCGGAGCCGGTCGAGGTCACGCTCTCGGTGCTGTCCGCCTGGAAGCTGGTGGACGCCGAGGTCAAGCGGCTCACCGCGCTCGCGGCCGCCACTGCCGGTTCTTACGGCGCCAGTTACGAGCAGCTCGGGGCGGCCTGGGGCATCACCCGGCAGGGCGCCCGCAAGAAGTGGCCGGACGCGGTGGGCCGCCCGGGGCCCCGGCCCGGATCGCTCGAACTGTTCGGCGGTGCCGCGGAGTTGGACGAGGCGGTGGACGGCTGGCGCTGGACGGCCACCGGCGCCGACGGCGCGGTGGGGGAGGCGGCCGCCGGCTACCCGACCCGGGAGGAGGCGGCGGCGCACGCCGGGGCCTTCCTCGCCGGGCACGCGGTGCCGGGCACACGGTGTCAGTCTGAGCGTCGCAGCGGGCACACGGTGTCAGTCTGAGCGCCGCAGATGGGTGGCGATCAGCTCCGCCAGGTGCAACGCCTGCCGCCCATCGGCGAGTTGGGCGATCTGGGTGCGGCAGCTGAAGCCGTCGGCCAGGACCACCGTCCCCGGCGCGGCGGCCCGGAGCTCGGGCAGCAGGACGCGTTCGGCGATCGCCTCGGACACCTCGAAGTGGCCCTGCTCGAAGCCGAAGTTGCCCGCCAGGCCGCAGCACCCGGAGTCCAGCACCCGGTTGTCCAGGCCGAGTCGGGCCTCCACCCGGCGGTCGGCGGCGCTGCCGAGCACCGCGTGCTGGTGGCAGTGGGTCTGGGTGACGGCCTCCAGCGGAATCCGGGGGAGCGGGGCGTCGGGGGCGTACTCGTCGATGAACTCGGCGAAGGTGCGGGTGCGTTCGGCGAGCGGGCGGCCGTCCGCGCCGAGCAGGCGGGGCAGGTCCTCGCGCAGGGTGGCGGTGCAGCTCGGGTCCAGGCCGACCACGGGGGTGTCGGCCGGGAGCTCGTCGGCCGCCAGCGTCCGCAGGCTGCGCCGCAACACCCTCCGGGCGGTGCCGAGTTGGCCGGTGGAGTGCCAGGTGAGGCCGCAGCAGACCGGGCCCGAGGGCAGCCGGACGTCGAAGCCCAGGTGCTCCAGCACCTCGACGGCCGAGCGCAGCACGCCCGGCTGCAGGTGGTCGGAGAAGGTGTCCGGCCACAGCAGCACCGGGCGGGCGCCGGCCTGGGCCGGGTGCGCGGCGCGGTGCCGCCGGTACCAGGCGGTGAAGGTCTCCGGCGGGAACACCGGCAGCACCCGGCGCGGGTCGATCCCGCCGAGCCGCTTGAGCAGGCCGCCGAACGGTGAGCGGGCCAGCGTGTTGGCGGCCCCGGGGGTGAGCGCGACGGCCCGCAGCCAGAGCGGCAGCCAGCCCATCGAGTAGTGCGAGCGCGGGCGCGGCCGGTGCCGGTAGTGCTGGTACAGGAACTCGGCCTTGTAGGTCGCCATGTCGACGTGCACCGGGCAGTCGCTCGCGCAGCCCTTGCAGCTCAGGCAGAGGTCCAGCGCCTCGCGGACCTCCTCGGACCGCCAGCCGTCGGGGATCGCCCCGTCGGTCCGGCGGCCCGGGGGCGCGCCCAGCCCGCGCAGCATCTCGGCGAGCAGCCGCGCCCGCCCCCGGGTGGAGTGCCGCTCCTCGCCGGTGGCCATGTAGCTCGGGCACATCACCCCGGTGGTCGGGTCCACGCACTTGGCGACGCCCACGCAGCGGTGCACCGCCCTGGCCAGGCTGCCGCCGTCCTGCTCGTACGGCAGGGCAAGCGGCAGCGGGCGGAGCGGCGCGGTGACGAAGCGCAGGTCGGCGTCGAGCGGGCGGGGGTCGACCAGCGCGCCCGGGTTGAGCAGGTTCTCCGGGTCCCAGATCCGCTTGAACCCGCGGAACAGGTCGATGATCCCGGGCGGGTACATGCGCGGCAGCAGTTCGGCGCGGGCCTGCCCGTCGCCGTGCTCGCCGGAGAGCGAGCCGCCGTACGAGACCACCAGGTCCGCCGCCTGCTCCAGGAACTCCCGGAAAGCCGGCACCCCGTAGGGCTCGTCCAGCGGGAAGTCGATCCGCAGGTGCACGCAGCCCTCGCCGAAGTGCCCGTACGGGACGCCGCGCAGGCCGTGCCGGCGCAGCAGGGCGCGGAGGGCCCGCAGGTAGTCGCCGAGCCGCTCGGGCGGGACGGCGGAGTCCTCCCAGCCCGGCCAGGCCTCCCCTCCGTCGGGCAGCCGGGTGACGATCCCGGCGCCGGCCTCCCGTACGGCCCACAGCCCGCGCTGCTCCGCGGGGTCGGTGACCAGCGCGACGGTGGCCGAGCGCTCGCGGCGCACCGCGTCGGCCAGTCGGCGGGCGGCCTGGTAGGCCTCCAGGGGGGTGGCGCCGCCGGTCTCCAGGAACAGCCAGCACTCGCCGGCGGGCAGCCGGTCCAGCGCGGGCGGGCGCGGGCCGGCCGCGAGCAGCGCGGCGATCAGGTCGGCCGCCATGCCCTCGGCGGTCAGCGGGCCGAACGGCAGCAGCGCGGGGATCGCGTCGGCGGCGGCGCCCTCGTCGGGGTAGCCGGCCACCACCAGGGCGCGGGCGGGCGGGTCCTCGACGAGGCGGACGGTGGCGCCGAGCAGCAGCGCGCAGGTGCCCTCGGTGCCGGTCAGCGCCCGGGCGAGGTCGTGGCCGTGCTCGGGCAGCAGCGCGTCCAGCGGGTAGCCGGAGGTGCGGCGCGGCAGCTGCGGCATCCCCTGCCGGATGGTGGCGAGGTTGCGGTCGGTGAACTCCTGGAGCTGCCGGTGGAGTTCACCGGGCCGCCCGGGCAGGTCACGCAGTGCCGCGCGCTCCCGGCCGCCGAGCCGCCCGCCGACGGTCAGCTCGGTGCCGTCGGCGAGCAGCAGCTCCAGCCGCTCCACGTTGTCGGCGGTGCGCCCCCAGGCCAGCGAGTGCGAGCCGCAGGAGTCGTTGCCGATCATGCCGCCGATGGTGCAGCGGCTGTGCGTGGACGGGTCCGGGCCGAAGCGCAGCCCGTACGGCCGGGCGGCGCGCTGGAGGTCGTCCAGCACGGTGCCGGGGCGGACGCGCGCGGTGCGGGCCCCGGGGTCGATCTCCAGCACCTCCCCGAGGTGGCGACGGAAGTCCAGCACCACCGCGCCCGGGCCGATCGCCTGCCCGCCGATGCTGGTCCCGGCCCCGCGCGCCACCACCGGCACGCGGTGCTCGCGGCACAGCGCCAGCGTCGTGCGCACGTCGTCCGGGTCGGCCGGCTTGACCACGCCGAGCGGCAACTGCCGGTAGTTCGAGGCGTCGTGGCCGTACACGGTCCGCTCGGCGGCGCCGAAGCGGACCTCCCCGCGCAGTACGGCGGCCAGTTCGCGGGCCAGCTCGGCCCCGGGGGCTGCGGACGGACGGCTCACCAGGGACCTCCCGGTCGGTGCGGCGACACGGCTCCGCCGATGATCGCAGCCGGGGCGCCGCCCGGGTACCGGGCGCGACGGGGGTACCGCCGACGGGGTGTCATGTGGCAGTCTCGGCGCTCATGATCACCGACTCCACCGCCGGCTTCCCGGACGGCTCCCCGGCCGATCCCGCGGCCGGCGGGCGCGCCGACGAGCAGGCCCACGACCCGGCCGGGGCCACCGCCTACCTCGCCCGCCTCCCGATCGGCGAGCCGCTGCCCTTCCCGGCGGACGGTGCGCCGTCCTGGGAGATCTTCCCGTACGAGGGCGAGCTGAGCGTCCGGCGGCTGCGCGCCCCCGAACTGCCCGAGCCGCCCCGCCAGGGCGAGGACGGCCCGGAGAGCTGCAAGCAGTGCGCCCGCCCGGACTCCGACTTCCTCTGGACCGACGAGCACTGGCGCCTCAGCGGCCCCGACGAGCCGACCGGGCTGCCCGCCGTCCTGCTGCTCCAGCCCCGCGCCCACCACGACCTGCTGGACCTGCCGGCCGAGCTGTCCGCGCGGCTCGGCCCGATCCTGCAGAGGGTGGAGCGGGCCGTGCTGTCGCTCGGCGGCATCGGCCGGGTCCACGTGAACCGCTGGGGCGACGGCGCCGCGCACCTGCACCTGTGGCTGATCGGGCGGCCCGCGGGGATGCCGCAGCTGCGCGGCTCCACTCTGCCGCTGTGGATGGACGTGCTGCCGCCGCTGCCCGCCGGGGTGACGGCCGAGCGCGCCCGCCGGATCGCCGCCGCGATGGCCGCGGACGGCGGCACCGCGCACGCCTGAGGCGGGTCACTTGCGCCCGGTGAGCGTGCCCTTCGCGATGTGGGACAGCTTGGCGACCTCGAACGCCGGGTAGGCGCCGCCGGCCAGCAGCGAGAACTTGATCCCCTCGCGGCCGCCCGGCCGGCGGTGGCCCGGCGGCTGGAAGCGGCGGTGGTGCTCGGCGGCCCGGTGGAAGAACTGCGGGCGCTCGGACCGGGAGACGCAGCCGGCGAGGTCGAAGACGAACAGGTAGTGCCGGACCATCCGGATGAACAGCGCCTCGCGCACCGCGTACAGGTGCGGCTGGTCCTCCAGGAGCGCGAAGCTGCGCTCGTACTGGTCGAACAGGTCGAAGACGCTGCTGCCGGGGCCGCCGACCGGGTGGACGGTCTCCCGGCGGCGCAGCTGGACGCACTCGCGCGCCAGCACGGCGACCTTCTGCGCGCCGAGCAGGGCCGCGTGCACCACGGGGACCTCCTCGTAGCGGCCGTCCGGGAAGGTGAGCCCCAGCTCCTCCCAGTGGCCGCGGCGGATCAGCCGGTCCCAGATCAGCGGCGGCGCGCCGAACAGCTCGGGCCGGTCGAAGGGGCCGGACACCTCGGGGCCGGCCTCGGCGAGCAGCGCCTCGGCCCCGCCCGGCCAGTCCCGGTCCTTGTGCCGGCGGGAGTGGCCGAACAGCAGGAGGTCCACCGGGCCGGTCTGCTTGAGCCGGTCGGCGAGCGTCTGGAGCGCGTCCCGGGGCAGCAGGTGGTCGGCGTCGAGGAACAGCAGGTACTCGCCGGACGCCCGCGCCGCCCCCGCGTTCCGGCTCACCCCGACCCCGACCGCCGCGTTCAGGTGCAGCGTCGAGACCCGCGGATGCCGCGCGGCGTACGCGTCGGCGAGTCCGCCCGCGGTCTCGGGGGAGCGGTCGGCGACCACGATCACCTCGACGTCCGCCAGGGACTGCGCGAGCAGCGAGTCGAGGCAGTCGGCGAGCTGTTCGTGCTGGTCGTAGGCGGGGAGTACGACGCTGATCAAGGGTGAGGGCATGACGCCGGAGCGTAAGAGGGCGCGCGAACCGTGGCAAAGCCCTGACGGTCCGTAATTCCGAGCAATTGGCCGCAAACCGTACGACCGTCCGCCAGATCTTCACGTCGTCTTCCGGACGCGTCCACGTCAGGTTCGGAAGCGGCGGGCCAGCGTCGTTCGTGGCCGGAACGTGCCGGGGCCCGCGACGCGGCGGTGCGTCGCGGGCCCCGGATCCCTGGCTGGTCGGCCTAGTACCAGTGGTGCGCCTGCCAGAACGACCAGGCGGCGCAGGGGCTGCCGTAGCGGGTGTTCATGTAGTTCAGGCCCCACTTGATCTGGGTGGCCGGGTTGGTGCGCCAGTCGGCGCCCGCCGAGGCCATCTTGGAGCCCGGCAGGGCCTGCACCAGGCCGTAGGCGCCGGAGGAGGCGTTGACGGCCAGCGGGTTCCAGCTGCTCTCGCGGAACACGATGTTGCTGAAGCACTGCAGCTGGCCGGCCGGGACGATCTGCGCGGCGATCTGCTGCGGGGTGCCGGAGTAGGTGGCGGCCAGGTTCGGGCGCTCCTGGGAGCGGGAGGCGGCGGCCGCGGCGTCGGCCTTGGCCTTGGCGTCCGCCTGGGCCTTCGCGTCGGCTTCGGCCTGCGCCTGCGCCTGCGCCTGCGCCTGGGCCGCCGCCTGGGCGTCCGCCTCGGCCTTGGCCTGGGCGGCCTGCTGGGCAGCGGCAGCGGTGTCAGCCTGGGCCTGGTCGGCGACCGGCTTGCCGTCCACCGAGACGGCGGCCGCGGGGGCGGCGGCCTCGACGGTGTTCCCGGCCTGCGGGATGGCGAGCGCGGCGGTGGCGGCGCTCGCGACCACGAGGGTGGCGACGCCGGTGATCAGGGAGTTTCGGCGGGCATGGCTGAGCTGCAAGGCGGGCGTTCCTTCTCCGTCGGGGGCCGTGCCGGTGGTGCCGGACACGGGGCATCGCGCGGGCTCCGGGTGAGCGGGGCCCGCGCGGCCGTCCGGGACGGCCGTGGCGCCCCGGCGGAAGCGGCGGGGCGGGCGGGCTGCGCGGCGGATCCGGTGCGGACCGGCCGGGCTGCCTGGCGACAGGCCATTCTTGGCAGGGCTCGCGACGGGCGGCAAAGGCACGTGCTACTACGCACTGTAGTGGCCACGAAGAGGGCGCAGCGGGGTCGAGTGGTGGATTTGATGGCATTTGTCCGAATTGCGCTTCCGAGGGTTGCGCACGGGTGACATCAGAGGAACGCAGGGGCGACACGCGCGGTGGCCTGCGTTCTTCAGGCCGGAAACCGCCGGGTCCGGCTCGGGAGGTGCGGGGCGCCGAGGCCCGGCCGGAGCCCGCCGGGCACCCGTCCACTATCGAGAGTCGTAGACGCCGATCCCCCTGTGGGCGGCCTCACACGTTTGCCCGCGCGAGGTCGGCGCAGGGTGACCGGACGGTCACGGCTCAGGGGGTCGCGTACGGGTTCCCGGGGACGGGCTGCGCTGCGGGAGCGGCAGGAGCGGCGGGGCGAGCGCCCGGCTCCGGCCCCTCCGCAGCGTCCTCCTCCGCCGCGGCGGCCTCCTCCTCCGCGGGCGGGACGAGGTCCCGGGCCAGCAGGGTGGCGCCGGCGACGGCCCCCGGCATGGCGAGCACCGTCACCAGCGGCACCAGGAAGGCGAGCACCAGCGGCGTGCCGAAGCCCAGCGCGAGCCCGAGCCGGGAGCGCAGCAGCCGGATCCGCTCGGGCTGCGGCACCCGGCGCCGCTGCAGGGCGACGGCCGTCAGCTCGACGGTCAGGAAGAAGCCGGACACCAGGAAACCGAGCGCCGGGACCACCGTCTGGCCGAGCACCGGGATGAACCCGCAGGCGAACAGCACCACGCCGAACGCGGCCACCCGGACGAGGACGTACACGCTGTCGCGCACCGCGATCAGCAGCTCGCGCCAGAGCGGGGTGTCCGGCGGCGTGGGCGCCCCGCCCTCGGTCTCGTCGACCTTGGCGCAGAGCGCCTCGTAGAAGGGCTGTCCGACCAGCAGGGTGACGGCGGTGAAGGTGAGCAGGGAGAGCAGCAGGCCGCCGCCGAAGACGATCGCGGCGAGCGCGTCGCGCAGCAGGCCCTGCCAGGGCGAGGACCAGTGGTCGGCGAACGGGGTGGCCCAGTCCGCGAGGTCCACGGACCGGGCGGCGAGGAAGGCGAGCGCGACGACGTAGCCGATCAGGGCGAGCAGGGCCGGCAGCATGCCGAAACCCCACCACCGGCCGCGCCGGGCGACCCACTTCTGGCCCTCGATCAGGTACTTCGTCCCCGCCACAAGATCACGCATGGGCGACCACCCTATCGGCCCGGGTCGGGCCCCGCGCCCGTCGCACCCGGAGCCCCCGCGCCCGTCGCACCCCGGGCGCCGCGCCCGTCGCACTCCGAGCCCCGCGCCTGCCGCACCCGGAACCTTGGGTTGCCGTGTTCCTGCCAGATTCGTTCGGCAAGGTCGGCCCCCTCCTGCCGCGCCTCCGGCCGGGCCACTCTCGGTGTTCCCCCACCTGCAAGGAGGAACCTGATGAAGCGTCAACTCGGCAGAGCTTTCAGCCTGCTGGCCGGTCTGGTGCTCGGCGCGGGCGCGCTCGTGCTGCCGGCCGCCGCCTCGCCCGCGCCGTCGCCGACCGTGGTCGGCGGCACGCGTGCGGCGCAGGGCGAGTTCCCGTTCATGGTGCGGCTCTCGATGGGCTGCGGCGGCGCGCTCTACACCTCGCAGATCGTGCTCACCGCCGCCCACTGCGTCGACGGCACCGGCGCCGACAGCAGCATCACCGCCACCGTCGGCGCGGTCGACCTGCGCAGCGGAAGCGCGGTCAAGGTCCGCTCCTCGTACGTCTACCAGGCGCCGGCCTTCACGGGCGCGGAGAACGGCAACGACTGGGCGCTGATCAAGCTGGCCTCGCCGGTGAGCAGCGGTCAGGTCGCCACCCTGCCGATCGCCACCTCCGCCGCGTACGACAGCGGCACCTTCACCATCATGGGCTGGGGCGCCGCGCGCGAGGGCGGCGCCCAGCAGCGCTACCTGCTCAAGGCCACCGTGCCGTTCGTCGACGACGCGGCCTGCGCCGACGCCTACCCGGGCCTGAACACCGCCGGCTCGCTCTGCGCCGGGTACGTCGCCCAGGGCGGCGTCGACACCTGTCAGGGTGACTCCGGTGGCCCGATGGTCCACAAGGACGCGGCGGGCCGCTGGGTCCAGGTCGGCATCGTCAGCTGGGGCAACGGCTGTGCCCGCGCGGGCTACCCGGGCGTCTACACCCAGGTGAGCACCTACGCGGCGGACATCGCCGCCGCGGCTGCCGGTCTCTGAGCCGGCCGGTAGCGCCGCTCGGACCGGTCGGGGGGGGGGGGGCCCCCCCCCCCCCCCGGGGGGGGGCCCCCCCCCCCGGCCCCCCCGGGGCCCCCCCGCCCCCCCCCGGGGGGGGGGGGGGGCCCGCGGGGGGGGGGGGGGGGGGGGGGCGGCGGACCCGG